>JBFZBE010000128.1:0-6916 GCA_041308685.1 Phycisphaerae bacterium | reverse complement strand
CCGCAAACACGGCGTCGAAATCCATTCCGAAAATCGCCGTTTCACCCGTTTGTTTTTTGCCTTTACGGGCATACGGACTATCGGTCAGGCGCAGCCGAACCACCGCCGACTGGCCGGCGGCAACGGTCAGCCGATAATCCGCCGCCGCCTTGGTGCCTTTGTGCTGCGGATTGACGGCCTCCTGACGGCCGCTGACGATATACTCATCAATGCCGTCTTTGACATGACTGCTGCGGTTGCGCTTTTTGAAAATGCGATCCAAATTGGTCATATTCTCTGTAAACAGCAGAGGCGGCGACCCTTCACAGCAGAATTGGCGGTCTCCCAGAAACGGGTGGGATGCAACCCCCACACTGACTCCTTCGGCCCCTGCAACCTGCTTGATCTGCGGCTTGCGGGCGGACAGGTCTTTTTTGCGCAGCGTCCAGTCGTTGCGAAACCACAGCGTCGGCAGCAGGCAGAGCTGTGCGGAATCGGGGCCGCGATTGTGCGCGGTAATGCGGATCAGAATATCTTCCGGCGCGGCCTTGGCGTATTCGACAACGATATCAAAATAGCGATTTTCGCCGAACACGCCGGTATCGAGAAGTTCGTACTCCGGCTCCGTCTTGGAACGCTGACGGTTTTTGGCGACCAGATCGTCATAGGGAAAGGCGTTTTGAGGGTATTTGTACAGGTATTTCATATACGAATGCGTCGGCGTGCTGTCCAGATAAAAATAGTACTCCTTGACATCCTCGCCGTGATTGCCCTCGCTGTTGCTTAGGCCGAACAGCCGCTCTTTGAGGATCGGGTCTTTGCCGTTCCACAGGGCGACGGCAAAACAGAGCTGCTGTTTGTCATCCGAAATGCCCGCGATCCCGTCCTCGCCCCAGCGGTACGCGCGCGAGCGCGCCTGGTCATGGGTAAAGTAATCCCATGCCGCGCCGTTTTCGCTGTAATCCTCGCGCACGGTTCCCCACTGCCGCTCGCTCAGATACGGCCCCCATTTTTTCCAGGGCAACTGGCCCTGACGATCCTGTTCCAGACGCTGATGTTCGGCGGTCATACTCCCACCTCTTCAAACAAAACAGCTATTGATTGATCAGCTCGGCGACGGCGGTCGCACCCTGCGCATCAAGTCGTTCAAGGATTTTGCAGTTTTCAAGAGCGGCGTCTTTTGCGCCCAGCATCCAGTAGGCCAGCGACAGGCCGCGATAGGCGTCCGCAGTCGGCGGTCCGGTAACGATGGAATCCTGAAACGCCGCGCGGGCATCATCATACAGTTCCAGCTTGAGATACAGAAGGCCGATTTTGTTGTAGATCAGCGCATCGTTGATCCCGATGCCGGCGGTCAGCGGCTGTTTGGCGGCGGTCGTGCGGGAAGCAAGCGAACCGAGCATAATGGCGTTTTTCATCTGCTCGACGGCCTGCGTATAATCGCCGATCTGGTCGTAGATCAATCCCAGCCCCAAATAGCCGGCCGGATCGTACTTGTTCAGACGCACCGCTTCTTTCTGGTCATTGATGGCCTTTTCGTACTGTCCCAGCACGGTGTACAAAAGCCCGCGGAACAGATACGCATCGTCAAAATCCGCCTTCAATTCAATCGCGCGGCTGTAGGCGGCCAGCGCCTCATCATTGCGCCCCAGAACATCCAGAATGCGTCCCTTGCCGTAATAGAGGCCGAAATTGACCGGCTCGGCAGCCAGCGCCTCATCGCAGGCCTTCAGCGCCGCGTCGTACTGCTGCCGGCGGGCATTGATCCAAACCAGCAGGTAGCGCAGCTTGCCGAAATCGGGGCCTTTGGCCAGCATCGCATTGCACACCTGCACTGCGGCCTCGTAATTGCCGGTGCGGGCGAAAATCCACGCCTGCATATAATAGGCATCCGCCGAATCGGGGTAGTCCTGTATCCACTTTTCGGCCAACTGCATGGCCTTTTCGTACTGGCCTTCCTGTGCGACCACCACCGGATAGCCGCGCGTGCCGGGCCCGGCAAAGGGCGGCTGCTCCTGCATTGCTTTGATGAACGCTTCGACCGTCTTGTTCTGCCGAATATCGGCCGGGACGCCGAACAGCGTATCGACCTGTTCTCGGCTGAGGGCGGGCTTGGGGGGCATCGCCGCCGGAACCGGCGCGGCCTGCGGTACGGCCGCATCAGGTAATGCATAAGACGACACTGCGGCCGGCTTGACCTGAGACTGCGTCCCGCGTACCGCCCAATAGGTTACCGCTGCTGAAATCAAACACGCTGCCATTAACGCCATCAGAACATTTTGTGTTTTCATCGCTGTTTTCCTGTCTTAACTTTTTGCTTTTCAGTAAACCATCACGCCAGCCATTGCCGCGCCTGTTCCAATTGATTCGGCGAAAAATAACGCACCGGCGACGGACGAAAACCGGCTCCGGCAAACATCATCATCTCGGCCTCAAGTTTGGGGTCGCCGACAATAGCGATTTTGGCGATCTTTTCGCGATGCTCGATATAGAAGGTCATATCATTCCAATCCTCGCTTTTCTCCCAACCCGCAAAGTTTTCGATGATGACCAGCACCTTATGGCCGCCGCTGCCCTTCCATTCGGCGGCGGCTTTTTTTTGTGCCGCATCCATTTCCGATTTTTTGAGCACGCCGGAGACGCGCATGACGTTGAGACTGTCGCTTTCCTGAACAACGGTTACAGACATAACCTGCCTTTCCATCATTATTGTTTCGGTTTTACCGGAATTCTGAACAGCACCACATACAGCACCGGCACGACCACCAGCGTCAGGACCGTCGCAAAGGTCAGCCCGACCATAATGGTTACGGCCATCGCCACAAAGAACGCATCCGTCAGCAGCGGGGCCATCCCCAGCACCGTCGTGGCCGCGGCCATCGACACCGGCCGCACACGGCTGACGCCCGAATCCACCACCGCCAGATAGGGGTCTTTGCCTGTCGCCAACTGGGTGTTGATCTCGTCGATCAGGACGACGGAGTTTTTAATCAGCATTCCCGACAGACTCAAAAATCCCAGCAGCGCCATGAATCCAAACGGCTGGTTGAACGCCAGCAGGCCGACTGTAACGCCGATAATCGCCAACGGCACGGTCAGGAAAATGATCAGCGGCTTTTTGATGGAGTTAAACAGAATAATCACAATCAGCACCATCAAGGTAACGATGATCGGCATCTTGGCCATCAAAGCAACCTGTGCCTTGGCGGAGTCTTCATACTCACCGCCCCACTGAAGCTCATAGCCGCTGGGCAGCGGAATGGCCTCGATCCGGGCACGCAGCTTTTCAAACACCGCGCTGGCGGGAGTGCCGTCCTGCGCATCGCAGCGGACAATCAGCGTGGGCTGGCGATTGCGCCGGCGGATGATCTGATCCTCGGAAACGGATTCAAAGCCCACCAGCGTTTGCTGGAGCGGGATAAACCCTTTGGCAACCGGGCTGTAAATCTGGACATTGGCCAGATCGCTCACATCAGCGCGTTCGGTGTTGGGGCTGCGTGCGATGATCGGCAATAGCTCGTCCTTTTCCCGATAAAAGCCCACCGTGATGCCTTCGGTTGCGTACTGTATGCCGCGGGCGATGTCCGATCGGGTCAGGCCGGCATTGCGCGCCTGAGTTTCGGCCACCACCGAGCGAATCAGCGGCACGCGCTGCCGCCAGTCGGTGTTGATATCGACGGCCAGCGGTTCCTGCCGCATAACCGCTTGTACCTGATCGGATAGCGTTCGAAGCACCGCCGGATCCGGCCCGCGCAGGCGCGCCTGAATCTTGTAAGCGTCTCCGGGCCCCAGCACAAAACGCCGACAGAAAACCTGTGCGTCGGGATGCTCAATACTCAACATCTCCTGAATCTGGCGCATCAGGCCGGAGATCACGCGGTAATCATCCACCGACACCAGCAGCAGCGCATAGGCGGGGTTGGGTTCTTCCGGTGTGTAGGTCAGTAAAAACCGCAAGGCGCCCTGGCCGACCACCGTGGTAATATCCGTAACTGAGCTGTACTTTTTCTGGAGCAGTTCGGAAACTTGCTGAGCTGCCTTTTCGGTTTCGGCAATCTGCGTTCCCTGCGGCATCCAGTAATGCACCATAAACTGCGGCCGGGTGGAGTCGGGAAAAAAGCTTTTGCTGACAAACCCGAATCCATAGATCGAGGCCGCCAGCATCACCCCCAGAATCGTCAAGGTCGGCACGCGATAATGAATGCAGAAGACCAGAAATTTGCGGTATAGCCGGAACAATGCGCCCTTGTAGGGGTCCGATTCCGACTGGCCTTCCTGTGGTGATTCAACCTTCAAAAACATCACACCGTACAGCGGCGTCAGCGTGATCGCCAGTACCCAACTGAGCATCAGCGAATACAGGATCACCTGATACAGCGAGCGGCAGTATTCGCCGGTCGAATCGGTGGATGTACCGATGGCCGCAAAGGCCAGCACCGCCACAACCGTCGCCCCGAACAGCGGCCAGATGGTCTGCTGGACAATCGCACAGGCGGCCTCGGTTTTGGTCTGGCCTTTCTGGCTGTTGACCAGAATACCCTCGACGACCACAATGGCGTTATCCACCAGCATCCCCAGCGCGATAATCAGCGCACCCAAGCTGATGCGCTCCAGAAAAACGCCGTTTGACTTCATAAAGATAAAGGTTGCAAAAATCGTCAGCAGCAGAATCCAGCCGATCAGAATCCCGCTGCGCAGCCCCATTGCAAACACCAGCACTCCGACCACGATCACGATCGCCTCGATCAAGCTGATCACAAACCCGCTGATCGAAGCCGTTACGGAGTCGGCCTGATGCGAGATCACGCCGATCTCCATCCCGATCGGCGTTTGCGACTGGAGCTCTTTGATCCGACGATCCAGCCCTTGCCCCATCGTTACCACATTGCCGCCCTCGACCGTCGAGATTCCCAGCCCGATCGCCGGCATCCCGTTAAAATAGACAATGCCGGCCGACGGTTCCTGATACCCGCGACGAATGGTCGCGATATCTCTGAGGTACAGCCGGGCGCTGCTGTTATCCGGCTGAAGGATCAAAATATCGCCGATTTGCTGCACCGATTTTAACTCGCCGGTCGGATGAATGCGGATGTACTGCTTGCCGACGTCAATACTGCCGGCCTCGGCGACGATATTCTGTCCGGCCAGCGATTCCAGAATGACCGCCGGCGACAGCCCCAACTGCGCCAGCCGCGAACGGGCGATCTCCACATACACCACTTCCGGCTGGATGCCGAAAAGCGCCACATCGGCGACCTCCTGCACCAGCAGCAGTTCCCGCCGCAGCAGGTCGGCATACTGCTTCAGTTCCGCATACGAATAACCGTCGCCATAGACCGCATAAAAAATGCCGTACACATCGCCGAAATCGTCATTGACAATCGAGGTCGAGGTTCCCGGCGGCAGTTTGCTCTGCACATCGCCGACCTTGCGGCGCAGTTCATCCCAGACCTGTGGAATCGCCTCTTTGGGGACATCTTTTTTCAATTCCACATGGATGTTCGAATAGCCCGGCATTGACAAGCTTTTGACATAATCGACCTCGCCCAGTTTTTGAATGGCGGTTTCAATCTCATCGGTTACCTCCTCGGACACTTCCATGGCCGTTGCGCCGGGGTAGTGGGTGACCACTTTGGCGGCCTTGATGGTGAACGCCGGGTCTTCCAGTCGCCCCATCTGCTGGTAGGCCATATACCCGCCCGCACAGATCAGAATCGTCAGGACGATGGAGATGGTCTTTTTCTGGATGGACAGTTCTGCGATATTCATTGGCCGGGCTCCTCGCTCTTGGGAACAAACTCACGGACAATTTGACCTTCCTGAAGAATATGCACCCCGCCAGCGGCGATTTTATCCCCGTGCGACAGCCCGCTGAGAATTTGGATGCCGTCGCCTTCCATCGCGCCAACCCGGACATTCTGCCGGTGTACGGTATAGGTATCCGCGTCCTTTTTCTCCACTTTCCAGACATAGTACTGTCCGCTGCCGTCCACCGGCACCACATCGATGGACAGCACAAAGACCGCATCTTTTTGATCGCCCTGCACGGGATATTCCCAAATGGTCGCTGTCATTCCCGGCAGAAGGTTGACATCCTTGGGAGCCGGCATAGAAAATGTAATCTGATAGGTTTGCGTCAGCGGATCGGCCTCCGAGGTGTATTCATACAAGGCCACATCGAATTCACGGCCGGGCAGGGAATCGAACAGGGTAACAAATCGGTATTGCCCTTTTTTCTGTTTGGCCAGCAGGATGCGTTCCTCGGGGACATTGATTTGAATCAGCACCTCTTCGGTTTTCTGAACCGAAACAATATCCTGTTTGGCCTGTACATTCTGGAAATTGTCGACAAATACATTGGAGACCACGCCGTCAAAGGGCGACAGCAATTCGGTGTCTTTCAGCGATTTTTCAGCGATTTTTTTATCGGCCTGGGCACGTTCAAACGCGGCCTGCGCATTGGTCAGGTCGGTCTTGGACACCGCGCCGCTCTTGGCGGCTTTGTCGATCCGTTCCAACTGTGTAGCGGCCTGATCCAACTGGGCATTGGCCGAATCCAGCCGATTTTTGAAATCCCGCGGGTCGATTCGAGCCAGCAGGTCTCCTTTGGCGATGATCTGTCCTTTATTGATAGGCAGTTCCACCAGAGGCCCGTCCACCTGAAAACCCAGTGTAACGCGCTCCATCGCCGCCACCTTGCCGGGGTATTTGCGTATCGGCTGGGACAAATCCTGACCGACCGTATAGATTTTCAAGGGGCGAATCAGCGGCGGCTCCTGAACCTGCTGTTTACCCCAGTCCACAAAGAACACCGCATAAATACCGCCAACGATCAGCACCAGACCGACAAAAATTCGGATCAGCGTTGTTTTATTGCCCGTCATTTTGATTCTCCTGATTGTCTATAAAAACGATTGAACCATTTCGCCGCAAACAC
>JBFZBE010000127.1:0-4903 GCA_041308685.1 Phycisphaerae bacterium | reverse complement strand
GTACATGAGGAATCACGGCAGCTTAAAACGCTCAAAGTACTCAGCGTCGCCGAGCTGCTGGGCGAGGCGATCCGACGGATCCACATGAACGAATCCGTCAGCTCGATGTTTGCGGCGATGTAGAAAATAATTAAGAATTCAGAATTAAGAATTGAGAATTTTTCTAAGAGGATTGTATGTCAACAGAAGCAATGAGTTTGAAAGCGGACATTCGGGACAAGGCGGGGTCGAACGCGACGGCCGCCCTTCGCAAGCAGGGCAAGCTGCCGGCGGTGGTCTATGGCCACAAGCAGGAGCCGGTCAGCATCGCCGTCGATACGCACGATTTTGTCGAAGGTCTGCATCACGGCCAGCGCTTGTTCAGCATCGCGATGGGCAGCAAAAATGAAACCGTGCTGCTCAAAGACGTTCAGTACGATTATCTGGGCAAGGACGTCATTCACGTTGATCTGATCCGCGTGGACCTCAGCGAGCGTGTAACGGTCGATGTCCCGTTGGACTTCCGCGGCGTGGCCAAAGGCACACAGTCCGGCGGTATCCTGGAAGAGACGCTGACCCAACTGTCCATCGAATGCGGCGTAACGGCGATCCCTGAATCGATCCCCGTGGTGGTGCGCGAGCTGGGCATCGGCGATGCGCTGCACGCCCGCGATATCGTGCTTCCGGCCGGCTGCGTGCTGATGACGCCGGCCGATGCGCTGGTGGTGATCTGCCACGAGAGCAAGGCCGCCGAGGCCGCCGCCGAAGCGGTCGAAGGCGCCGAGGGCGCCGCGACCGAGCCGGTTGTGCTGACCGAACGCAAGAAGGACGAATCCGCCGAGTAACACGGCGGCCTGTAATGAGGGCGGCAAGCGATGACGGAAACCCTGTCCGAGACGTTTGGCGACTTGTTACCTGTATCGGCTCTTTCAAAACCGATGACAACGATGCGATTGATCGCCGGACTGGGCAACCCGGGACCGGACTACGACAACACCCGGCACAACGTCGGCTTTATGGCCGTCGATGCTCTGGCCGAGCGGCTGGGTGTGCCGGTTCGCAAAAAGGCCTTTGGCGGCCTTGTCGGCGAAGCGCTGGTCGGCGACCGGAAAGTGATCCTGCTCAAGCCGCAGCAGTATATGAACCGCAGCGGCCATGCGATCGCCACGGCGGCGGGCTTTTACAAGATCGCCCCAGCGGATGTGATGGTCGTATTGGACGATCTGGCGCTGCCGGTCGGGCAGTTGCGGCTGCGTGCCAAAGGCACCGCCGGCGGGCATAACGGTCTTAAAGACATCCTTGCCCGACTGGGTACGGACGCCTTTGTCCGGCTGCGGATCGGCATCGGCGACGCCGGAAGCCGCGACGCGGCCGATTATGTGCTGTCGCGGTTCGGGGCCGACGAAAAACCGGCCATTGACAAGGCGGTCGCCCAGTCGGCGGAAGCCCTGCTGTGCTGGGTGCAGTACGGCATCGACAAGGCGATGAATCGCTATAACACCCGCAGCGATGCGGAACCGAAAAACGAAACATAAAACGATACATTAACCAACAGATAGTTCTGAATCGAAAGGTACGATTTTGGAAACGGCAGTAAAACGATTGTATGAGGGATTGTTCCTGGTGGATTCGGCGCTGGCCGCGTCGGATTGGCAGATGATCAACGACACCCTGCAGAAAATTCTGGCCAAAGTGGACGCCGAGATTGTCTCGTTCCGCAAGTGGGACGAGCGCAAGCTGACGTATGACATCGGTCGGGTCAGCCGCGGCACCTATATCCTGAGCTACTTCAAGTGCGACCCGCTGCGCCTGCATGAGGTCGAGCGCGATGTGCAGCTTTCGGAAGTGCTGATGCGGGCGATGATCCTCCGCACCGACCGGATGACGCAGAGTGACATCGACAAGCCCACGCCGCTGATGGTTGCCGAAACACAACCGGCTGCGGCGGCGGAAGTATCGGACAAGGTCGAGGCCGATCAGGTCGAAGAGCAGGTTTAATCATGGCTGTATGCAGCGGCGCCGCAGAGGGTCCGCGGCGGCGGTGCGCAGCGCAAAGGAAGGGATGCTATGGCCAGTTTGAATAAAGTATTGCTGATGGGCAACCTGACGCGCGACGTGCAGTTGACCTATCTGCCCAGCCAGACGCCGGTAGCCGAGTTCGGCATGGCGATGAGCCGCAAATTCAAAAAACAGGACGGCACGATGGCCGAGGACACCTGTTTTGTGGATTGCCGCCTGTTCGGCAAACGCGCCGAGGTGGTCAACAAATACTTCAAGAAAGGCGACCCGATCTTCGTGGAAGGCCGCTTGCAGTTTGACCAGTGGGAAAAGGACGGCAAAAAGCAAAGCAAGCTGCGCATCTTTGTCGAGAACTTTGAGTTCATCGGCAAAGGCGGCGGGCAGGGCGGCTCCGGCGGCGGACAAAGCGCCGCCCGCGGCGGCGACAGCTTCGGCGGCCCGCAGGCGGCTCCGGCGGACGATTACAATGACGCTCCGTCGTTCCCGTCCGGCGGCGATGACGATATTCCATTTTAATTGACTATTGACGATTGATTATTGACTATTAACTTTTTACAGGATTGTGCTTATGAGACCGATGAAGAAACCCGTTAATCAGGCGCGACGCAAACGCACGCTGACGACCATTCGTGAGCAGACGCAATGCCGTTTCTGCCGCGAGGGCAAGAACTATGTCGATTACAAAGACATTGACACGCTCAGCAAACTGCTGACCAACCGCGGCAAGATCTTCAGCCGCAAGCGCAGCGGAAACTGTGCCTGCTGCCAGCGCAAAGTCAAGACCGCCATCAAACGGGCGCGGTTTATGGCGCTGCTGCCGTACTCGGCCTAAGCGGCAAACAGGCAAACACAAAGAGATAGATTCAAGACACAGGAGAATCACAATGAAGTTGTTGTTGTGCAATGACGTAGAAAAGCTGGGTTGGCTTGGCGATATTGTTGAGGTAAAAGAGGGTTATGCTCGGAATTATCTGATTCCGCATGGCCTGGCGATCGTGCCGACCGAGGCCAATATCAAGTCGCTGGCCGACGAAAAGGCCAAACGCGCCGAGGCGCGCCGCCTGGTGCGCGAGCAGAAAGAAAAACTGGTCGCCGCCGTGCAGGGCGCCGAGGTGGTGCTCAGCGCCAAGGCCAACGAGCAGGGACACCTGTTCGGGTCGGTTACCGAGCATGATATCGCCGATAATTTGCGAAAACAGGGCTTTGACGTTGCGGATGAAATGGTTAAAATGGGCGGTCATATCAAAGAACTGGGTGTCAGCGAGGTGGTCGTGCGTGCGGCCGGCGACCTGACGGCGACAGTTCGGGTGATGGTGGTCTCACAGGAACAGACCGTTGACGCAGCGCAAGAAAACAGCACGGAAGGATGAAGCCGTCGGCCTGAGCGACACGGCCCTGCAGGGGTTTTTGGCTGGACGTAAGATGCCAACGTCTCCTGATGCGGAAGCGGGTGTGTTGGCGTCGATGATTCTCGATCGTGATAATATCGGTAAGGTGATCGAGAAGGTCAAACCCGATTATTTTTCGCGGGTCGAGCACCGGCTGATATTTGAGGCGATTCTGCGTTTTTATGAAGCCAACAATAGCATTACCAGTATTGATATGGTGCTATTGCGGGATGAGCTGAAAAAACAGGATAGTCTTGATGCTGTTGGTGGTGCTCAGTACATAGTACAGGTTGTTGAATCTGTACCGACTTCAGCTAACGCTGAGTACTACGCAAAAATTGTATGCGAAAAGGCGATGCTGCGCGAGCTGGCGCGGACGTGTGCTGAAGTGATGCAGGAGGCCTGCGACGAGGCGGGCGACGTCGGCGAAAAACTCGACCGTGCCGAGCAGAAGATATTTGCCGTTACCGAAAAGAAGATCACCGGTTCGGCAGTTCCTCTCAAAAGTTTAATAACAGAAGTATATGAACGGATAAATACCCGCAAGGGCGACCATGTAACCGGTCTGCCAACAGGTTTTTTGCAGCTTGACCAATTATTGTGTGGATTGCAAAACGGCGAATTGATCATTGTGGCTGGTCGCCCCAGTATGGGTAAGACCAGTTTTGCGATGAACATCGCCGAGCATCTGGCCGCCGATGAAAGCATTCCTACTGCCATTTTTTCACTTGAAATGGGACGCCAGCAGTTGGTGGAGCGAATTCTATGCAGTCGTTCTGAAATTGATGCACAGCTTGTTCGCAAAGGAATGTTGAATTCTGAGCAGCTTAGTAAGCTTGCGAGTGTTTGCGGCGATCTGTTTGATAAACCGATGTTCATCGACGATACACCGGGACTGACGCCGATGATGATCCGTGCCAAGTGCCGCCGCCTGAAAAGCCAATACGGCATCGCGGCGGTGTTTGTCGATTATATGCAGTTGATGAGCGTCGGCGGATATGCCGAATCGCGCCAGCAGGAAATCAGCACGATCTCCCGCCAGCTCAAGGCGCTGGCGCGCGAGCTGGAAGTGCCGGTGGTGGTGCTCAGCCAGCTCAACCGCGCCGCCGAAGGCCGCGAAGGCCATCGCCCGCGGATGAGCGACCTGCGTGAAAGCGGCAGCATCGAGCAGGACGCCGACGTGATCATACTTTTGCATCGGGAATCCTATTATCAACGCAATGACCCAAATTGGGAACAGGAAAATCCAGATAAGGTTAATACTGCTGAGATTATTGTGGCCAAGCAACGAAATGGTCCAACAGATACGGTCGAATTGATTTTTGATGGACATCTGACGCGGTTTAAGCCCAAGTTCAATCAGCCGGTTGACTTTTAATGTTTAGACAGGATGAACGGATCAATGAAGAATTAAGAATGAAGAATGAAGAAAAAGCTTCCAGCTCCCAGCCGCCAGCGGCCAGCAAAAGCTGGAAGCTGGCAACTGGTAGCTGAAGAATCTGCGTTAGATCGGAAGA
>JBFZBE010000126.1:0-5425 GCA_041308685.1 Phycisphaerae bacterium | reverse complement strand
AGTGAAATCAGCGTAATCTGTGTTTCTATGTTTTTTGTTTTTGAATTTGTTTATTCCCGATGTATCGGGATAGTGCTTTTACTTTTTTGAAATTATATGTGTAGGGAGGCAGCGATGCGACGACAATATGGATGGCTGTTGACGATCCTTTGCCTGGTATGCGGCTGGTCGGCGGCTGAGGCGCCGACGGATACGCCGGCGGCGACCGCGGCGGCAATGGATGGACTGATCGTCGGCTCGGTCGAGACGGCCGGCAACGTAACGCTCAGCCGCGCCGAGATTCTGGCGGTGGCCAGCCACCGGCCGGGGCGGCGGTTCAGTGCGACCGAGGCCGCCGGCGACGCCCGGCGCATCGCGGCGCTGGATGCGGCCGATACGGCCTACTTCAACGTCGAACAGGTCGAAGGCAAGGTCAAGCTGACCTATGTCGTCGTCGAAAAGAACCTGGTGCGCGAACTGGCCATCCTCGGCAACAAAAAAATGAGCGACGCCCGGCTGACCAAGGAATTGACGTTCCGCCGCGGCGACTACCTGGATGCCATGGCCGTCCGCGCCGGACGCGACGCGATCGAGGCGTTTTACCGCAAAAAGGGCTATGCCTGGGCGGACATCAAACTGGACGAGGCGGCGATGCTGCTGGGGCGCGTCGAATACCGGATCGAAGAAGGCCCGCGTCCCAAGATCAAGGCCATCAAGTTCACCGGCAACGCGTCGTTCTCCGCCGGCGCACTCAAAAAGCCCCTCAAAACCAAGGTCAAAAAGTTTCTGCTGTTCCAGCAGTACTACAATCCCGAACTGGTGGCCGAGGACGAAAAGAAGCTCGTCGAGGTCTATCAAAAGCACGCCTTTCTGGATGTTAAAGTAACCAGCGAGGTTGTGTTCGGTAAAGACAAGAAAAACGCGACGGTACTCTTTCATATTGTCGAAGGGCCGGTGTATCTGTGCGATGCGATCACGCTGACGGGCAACGCCTTCTTTGACGAATCCACGCTGCGCGAGGGGCTTAAGCTCCGTCAGGATTATTATTTTACGCAGGACCGCGCCGAGTTTGACGCCAAAAGGATTCAGGGGCGCTATCGCGCGCAGGGTTTTGTGGACGCCAAGGTGGATTTGAAGCGGACGTTTCTGCCCGATGCGCGGGTGGCGACGGAGTTTGCCGTTACCGAGGGCCAGCGTTACCGCATCGGCGATGTGAATATCGTCGGCAATACCTCGCTGAAAGACTACTCCATTCGCCGTATTCTGGATGAAGAGGGCTTCCTGCCGGGGGCGTGGTTCAACGCCGAGGCGGCCAAAGGCGACGGCGAGGGTGAATTGGAAAAAATTGTCAAGTCGACGATTGTCGCCGAGGATGTGCGGATCACTCCTGCCGGCGAACTGCCCGATTTTCGCGATGCACTGGTCAACATCAAAGAAGGCCAGACCGGCTCGATCATGCTGGGAGCGGGCGTATCCAGCGACAGCGGCGTGATCGGCAACATCACTTTTGACCAGCGTAACTTTGATATTTTTGATACGCCGGACAGCTTTGGCGACCTGATCACCGGACAGGCCTTCCGCGGCGCCGGCCAGCGGCTGCGCATCTCGCTCAACCCCGGCACCGAATACAGCAGCTACTCGGTCAACTTCACCGAGCCGTATCTGTACGAAAAACCCGTCGCCCTCAACCTGGGCGGTTCGAGTTTCAGCCGCTATCGCGAATCGTGGGACGAAGGGCGTTTGACCGGAACCGTCGGCCTGGAAAAGCGGTTTCAGGACGACTGGCGGCGCGGTGTTTCGTTCCGTGCCGATGACGTAACGATCTCTGACTTGGACAGCGATGTGCCGCAGGAAATTCGGGACGCCAAGGGCAGCAATATGCTCTTCGGCACCCAGTTCTATATCCGCCGTGACCTGACCGACAGCCGTTTTCTGCCGACCAAAGGCACCAATTTTGACGCCAGCTACGAACAGCTTTTCGGCGATTACACCTTCGGCATCCTGACCGCCACGCAGCGCTGGTACAAAACGCTGTACGAAGACCTGGCCGAAAACAAAACCGTGCTGGAGACCAAACTGCACGGCGGCACGACGGTGGCCGATGCGCCATTCTTTGAAAAATTCTATGCCGGCGGCAGCAACTCGATCCGCGGCTTTGATTATCGCGGCATCAGCCCCCGCAAAGGCCCGGATGAAGACCCGGTCGGCAGCGATTGGCTGGTGGTGGGCAGCGCCGAGGTGGCCGTGCCGCTGGGCAGCCAGACGTTTTCGTGGCTGTTTTTCAGCGACGCCGGCTTTATCGAAACCGGCCCGATGCGCTCATCCGTGGGTACGGGCGTGCAGATTCTGATCCCGCAGTTTTTTGGTCCGGTGCCGATGCGGTTTCAGTTGGCCACGCCCATCACCAAAGACGATCAGGACGATACACAGGTGTTCAGCTTCAGCGTCGGCGCACTGTTTTAACAAAAGTTAAAAGGCAAAAGTTAAAAGGTAAAAGTGCGGAAGTAGTTTTTAATTTTTCTTTTCACTTTTCCTTATTGTTTAAGATTTAGGATTTAAAATTTAGAATTTTCCAGTAGAAAGGATTGCAATGAAGACTCGGATTTGCGTAGTGATGATGGCGGTTGTGGTATTGGCGATGGGTGTGTATCGGCAGGTCGGCGCGGATGCGGCGGCCGGTGCAGCCAAAATCGCGGTCGTCGATGTAACCAAGGTGCTGGAAACATCCCAAAAGCATCAGGCATGGAAAACAAAGATGGAAAAAGACCAGGAAGCCGCCAAGAAAGAGTTCAATGATATGCGCGCAGAGTTGGAACAGCTCCAGCAGAATATCAAACTCCGCAAGGTCGGAAGCGATGACCACATCAGTTTGACCCAGCAGTTTGTCGAAAAGAAAGCGATCCTGGAAGCCAAAAACAGCTTCTATGAGGAAAAAGTAACCGCCCAAATGCAGAGCTGGACCGAAGAACTGTACAAGCAGTTTTTGGTGATCGTCGATAACATCGCCCAGCAGAAGGGCATCGATCTGGTGCTGTCCAAAGAAGACCTTGATCTGCCGGCGCCGAGCTTGCGCGATTTTATGCTGACCATCAAGACCAAAAAAGTGCTGTTCAATAACCCCAAGCTGGACATCACCGCCGAGGTGCTGGCGGCGCTGGACAGCGAGAAATAAAAGTGAAAAGTAAAAAGGCAAAAGGTAAAAGTCAGGAACGCCTGCGGCGGCTATTTTAATAAAAACAGGAGTTCCTTTATTTTGCCTTTTCACTTTTTCCTTTTGCCTTACATTCAGAATTGTTATGGCCAAAACAAACGATAAAATAATACCTCTCTCTGAGTTGGCTGAGCTTCTGGGTGCTCGGTTGTTGGGGGATGGTGCGCCGACGGTGCGCGGGGTCAACACGATTGCCGACGCGGCCGACGATGAAGTTTGTTTTTTGACCGAGCCAAAGTACGCCGACCAACTGGCCGTCTCGAAGGCCGCTGCGGTGATGACCGCACAGGAGTTGCCGGCCTGTACGATGGCGCAATTGATTGTCGGCAATGTCAACAAAGCCCTGATTGCGGCGCTGCGGTGTTTTGAGCCGACGCTGAAAGCGTATGCCGGCATCGACCCGACCGCCAGCGTCGATCCGACCGCAAAAATCGACCCGACCGCGGCCATTGCGCCGCGCGCGGTGATCGCCGCCGGCGTAACCATCGGCGCCCATACGGCCATCGGCCCCGGCTGTTCGATCGGTCAGGATACAACCATTGGCGCCCGCTGTCGGCTGGATGCCAACGTGGTCGTCTATCACCGCTGCAAAATCGGCAATGACTGTATTATTTTATCCAATTCCACCATTGGCGCAACTGGGTTCGGCTACGTCTTTCTGGACGGCCGCCATCAGCTTATCCCGCATAACGGCGGGGTGATCCTGGAAGATGGCGTGGAGATCGGCGCCAACACCTGCGTCGATCGCGCCAAATTCGGCAATACCATCATTGGCGCCGGAACAAAAATTGACAATCTCGTCCAGGTCGCGCACAATGTTCGCATCGGGCGGCTGTGCCTGCTGGCCGGACAAGTGGGATTGGCCGGCAGTACGACGCTGGGCGACGGGGTGGTACTGGCCGGCGCCGCGGGCGCTGCCGACCATGTCAACATCGGCAGCGGCGTGATCGCCGGCGCACGGGCGATCATGACCAAGGACACCCCGCCCGGCCAAAAAGTGCTGGGGTTTCCCGCGCGCGATATTCGCGACGAAATGAAAAGCATCAGCGTTTACCATAAGTTGCCCGAACTGGCCAAAGAGGTCAAAACGCTTGCAAAAAAGGTAGAGCAGCTTGAAGCCGCAAAAAACGATAAAAACTGAAGCGCGTCTGTCCGGCAAGGGGCTGTTCGGCGGCAAAGACGTCAAACTCGTCTTCAAGCCCGCCCCCGCCGACGCCGGCGTGGTCTTTGTCCGCAAAGACCTCGACGATGCCCCGCGCGTCGAGGTGCGCCCGGAGAACATCGTCCAGCGCGACCGCCGCTCGGCGCTGCAGTGCGGCGCGGCGGTCATTGAAACGCCGGAGCATTGCTTAGCGGCCGTTCACGCGCTGGATATCGACAATCTGGTCATTGAGATGGAAGGTCAGGAACTGCCCGGTTTTGACGGCAGCAGCGATGAGTTTTTCCGCACGCTGCAAAAGTGCGGTCTTCAGATGCAGGACGCTGTTCAGCGGCCGATCGTGGTGGCCGAATCGATCTGCATCACCGAGGGCGATAAGAGCATTTATGCCCTGCCGCATCAGGGCAGCGGCCTGAGCATGACCTACGATATGGACTATACCCAGCACACCGGCGTCGGACGGCAGATCTTTTCGTGCGAACTGACCGAGACGTTTTACGCCCAGAACTTAGCCCGGGCGCGGACGTTCGTGCTGGAGGCCGAGGCGCGGCAGATGCAGGCGCTGGGCATCGGCACACACCTTAGCCCCAAAGATATTCTGGTCATCAGCTCCGACGGCCCCATCAAGAACACCTATCGCTATCCCGACGAGTGCGTGCGGCACAAAGTTGTCGATCTGATCGGCGATCTGCGGCTGGCAGGCCGTCCCATCATCGGACGCATCGTCGCCTACAAAACCGGCCATTCGCTCAACCAGAAGCTGGTCTGTCGGCTGATCGAGGCCGCCCATCGCATCGAGCAGAAAAAAGCCGTCTCCGGCAAGCCGCTGCTGGACATCCGCCGCATCCAGAAGATTTTGCCGCATCGCTACCCGTTTTTGCTGGTCGATAAGGTCATCGAGATCGACGGCGACCGCCGCATTCGCTGCGTCAAGAACGTCACGTTTAACGAGCAGTTCTTTCAGGGCCATTTTCCCGCCTCGCCGGTGATGCCGGGCGTGCTGATCGTCGAGGCACTGGCGCAGGCGTCGGGGCTGCTGTTTGCCCAGAAGCTCGAACACACCGGCAAGCTGGCCG
>JBFZBE010000125.1:0-5377 GCA_041308685.1 Phycisphaerae bacterium | reverse complement strand
AATGAAAACCATCCTTACAGCGGCAGGAATAATGCTTCTTTTGGCCGGCTGCGGCACGCTGGACAAAATGACCCGCGGCATCGAATCCAGCGGCACAGCCATTACCGAAAACACACAGGCCGTTCAGGCCAGCACGCAGGCGATCACGGCCAATCTGTCGGCGGTGCAGGGCAGTACCGACGCCATTGCCAAAAACGCCGACGTCATCGCCGTTTCGACGCAGTCCATACAGGCCAACGCCGCGGTCATTGCCGATGCGACCGCCGCCATCGCGGCCAACTGCCAGGCCATCGCCCGCACGACCGAGGCCATCGAGCAGAACGCCTCCGCGATCGCCGCCTCCACCGCCGGCATCAACGCCAATCGGGCGGCCATTGAGCAAAGCACACAGGCCATCGAAGCCAACGCCAAAACGATCAAGACCGTGACCGACTTGATGGACAAACTACAGCACCCAACCCCGGCAATGATCGCCGTCGGGGTTGTTATCGGCGCACTGCTGATTCTCCCCTCAGTGCTGCTGGCGGCCGCTATCCCATTTTTATACCGCAGCGTCCCCCGGCGCGATAAACAGTAGAATTGACGATTGACGATTCTTGCAGAGCCGCACCCGTTGTAGAACTACTGATTTTTTCGTATCTTCTGTACTTTTAGTAGTAAATCTTTGTCTTCAAAATTCCACACTTTTAACTTTTGCCATAAATAATCCGTCGGCCTGGATGAAATTATCGCTGGCGGCTGTCAGGGGAATGCGCAGCGTAAAGATGGACCCTTTGCCGACGCGGCTTTGGACGGTCAGACCGCCGCCGAGCAGCTCGGCCAGTTTCCGGGTGATCGTCAACCCTAACCCGGTGCCCCCAAAGCGGCGGGTCGTCGTCCCGTCGGCCTGTGTAAACGCCTCGAAAATGGCGTTCTGGCGATCCTCAGGGATCCCGATGCCTGTATCTTCGATATCAAACCGCACCCAATCGCCCTGCGGATCCTGCTCGGTAAACAGATGCACGCTGACATAGCCGGTTTCGGTAAACTTGATGGCATTGTTGATCAGATTGATCAGGCATTGCTTGATACGCACGGGATCGGTTTTGACGCAGATCGGAAACGGCTCGCTGCAATGCACCCTGAACGCCAACTCTTTGCGTTCGGCCGCAAGACGCATCAACTGAGCGATGTGGGCGGTCAGCTCATTGAGATTGCAATCGAGGATTTCAATTTCAAGCCGACCGGCTTCGATTTTGGTCAAATCCAGAATATCATTGATGATCGCCAGCAGCGTGCGGCCGTTTTGGCGGATCGTCTGAACATAATCCAACTGCTCATCATTGAGCGGCTCTTCAACCAGCAGGTCGGCAAACCCCAGGATGGAATTCATCGGAGTACGGATTTCATGGCTCATATTGGCCAGAAATTCCGTCTTGGCCTGATTGGCCGCCTCGGCATGCACCGCCAGCCGCTCAGAACGCGCTTTTTCGTTCTGCAATTCGGCCGTGCGGGTCAACACCGCCTGCTCGGTCTGGTCGTGGTGCCGGTGCAAGCTGACCAAATGCAGCGTCAGCAGCGCCGTCAGCCCCAGGCCAAATACCAACGCAGCCCAGGCCGACCATTCGTGAAATCCCTGATGATCATCAGACAACCTGCGCGTCTCCAAACGCCATTGGCTGCCACCCAATGTGATGTCTCTGGACAGCGTCATAGAACCATCGCCGCAGAAAACCAGGCCGGCGCCAATCGATTCCATACTCACGCCCGCGGGCGATATCAACCGCAGCGCGAATTGATGATCACATTCATGCAGGACACTGTATAAAGTTTTCTCGATCGCATAGACCCCGCACACAAACCCGCGCAGGTTCTCCAGGCGATTCTGATAAGTCGCCGTCAATACCCCATTGGCAAAAACCGGCGCCGCCAGCACAAGATGCTTTTCGCCATCGTCGTCAAACAGTTCGCTTTGGACCGCTGCAATGACCCGGTTTTCCCGGACCGCCTGTTCCAGCAGCGCCCGCAGAGTTCGATCTCCGATAACATCCAGCCCCATCGTCTGCTCGTTGCCGCGATAGGGCTCTTGATAATACAGGGGGTAATAGACAGAGGTTTCGTTTGCATCGCCGGCGCTGTGAATCTGAAATTGCTCCAGACCGTCGCACCGCGCTTTGATCTCATAAGGGCTCTTTTCGGAAGCGTTCACACGGGGAATCCAGCCGATCATCTCAAGATCATCGTTGCGTCCCAGCATCGGCAGTGTAAATCCGCGAAACTCATCGCGGGAAACATCGGTACTGCATTCAAAAAACATCTTGAGCATTTTGATCCCGTTTTGGTAACGCTCCAGAAGCTCGCCTGCGTTGGAAACGCTGAACACCGCTTGCTGTTCAAAACGATAAGCCGCATCTTTATGTGCCAAATCCTGCGTCAGTGCAAACAGCAGCCCTGTGGCCGCAAGCCCAACCAAAGCCGTCAGCAGCACACCCCATTGCAGCAGGCGTCGCGGTTGTTTGGTGTTAGAGGGATTCGGTTCCATCGTGGTTGTCCTTAATGTTGCGGTTTGTCCACAATGACATCGACTTCTTTGAGAATGGCCGGATTGATCGCAACCCCCCACTGCTTAGCCGCCTGCATATTGATCATCGTCTGTCCCCGTGTGCCGGTTACAATCGGCAGTTCATCGGGGTGTTTACCGTGAAGAATTTCAACGACCATTTGGCCGGCCAACTGCCCCTGTTCCACGCCGGATTCCAAAACACCGCACAACGACCCGTCATCCACAGAAAAGACCAAAAAGCCCAAAATCGGCACCGGACTGTTTTGGGTCGTCCAGGCCATCACATCCCGCGCGGGCATACTGACGGTCGCCTGCTCATTCTGCTTGACGGTGTGATACACATACACCGCGATCGCATCGACCTGTTGGCTGTAACGCGAAACGGCGTCTTTCCACTGGTCAAAAGTAACCGGGGTAACATAATCGACCACCTCCATCGCGCCGGGCGGGAGTGTTTTGATGTACGCAATGACCGCCTGAGAAGTTGCGGAGTAATCGGTCAGAAAAACGATGCGTTGTGCCTGGGGAAACAGCGTCTTATAGAATGCCAAGCTTTCATTGAAATGCAGCCGTTCCAGAACACCGGTTACATTGGCCGCCGGATAATGGTACTCCTCCGGTTTGCCGTTGACCCCGCAGAACACCACCACCGGTGCGGTGCGGCCGGCCAATAGCTGTCCGACATACCGCTGGGCGTCATCATCGACTGTAACGACCACATCCGGCTGCCATTCGTCGATCAGCGCGATCGCCTTCTGGCCGGCCGTCTCCATCGAGGCCTTGTCGGTTCGGCGTTTTGTATCCATATAGTATGTTTCAACACGCGCCTCAGCGGGCAAGATAACCATCTGAAGCCCGCGATTGACGGCCGCAACCCATTCGTATTCGGGATGATAGCTATGCACAACCAAAATCTTGGAAGGTTCCGATTTTGGAGCAGCGGGTTTTTTGCCGTCCTGCTGCGGATTGTCTTTTCCGCAGCCGCACACAAGCAGAAACAGCAAGCAGATAATACATGCGTTCGATTGTTTAAGTAAATATTTATCCACTTTTTGACTCCTTGATACGCGATACCGGTAAAACACGACAACCAATGATGTCGGCAAAAAAATAGCGATAAATAACACGGTTTTTGCTGTTTTGACTGATTTAAGGATTATTTCACCTAAATCGCCCTATAATTTGATTAAAAAAAGGTTCAAGGGAACTTAACTTGACTAAAAATGACGTTAAGTTATGATCCCGTAATGATTAACAAGTATCAAAAACGTTCAAGAATTTCGGAAGCCAAATTTCAACAGATTATTAACCTGTTTGCCTTGGATACTGAGGCCACCAAAATTGCTGAACTGACCGGTTTTCCCGAAAGACTGCATTGGTTCAGCCGGAATTGGCCAAAATGCCTTTCCGGTTAAGTGACTTTTCTTGCCTTCGGCAATAGGTTTTTTTAGGCATAAAAAAACTCTAAATCGCAGCGCAGACGGCGCTGCGGCGGCTTTTTTCGCCCCGCCGCACCCGGCCCGAAACCCGACACTCAACGCCGTAATCCACTGTAACACCTTAATGTTCATCGCATTCATCCTTAAATCCAGATGGGTACAGGCGTGATTATATCCGCTTTTGGTATCGACCTCATGACCCTGTCGCGGATTTTTCTTCAAAGAATCCCTTCTTTTTGAGGAACTGATAGACAAACGACACCCCGACCAGGATCAGGCCGGTGGTCAGGAATGCCGCGATGCGGTACTCGGTGCGAACGGTCGTGGTATCGATGAGGAAAATCTTGGCCAGCAGGACGGCAAAGATCGCCATTGACAGATACCGCACGCCGCGATGGCGGAACACAAACCCGCCGACCATCAATGCCGCCGCATAGATCGCCCACGTGACCGACATAAACATCTGCGCCGAGAACTGCCAGTTGTCCACCGGCCCGGCGTAGGTATTTTGGCACTGCCAATACAAATAGACCTCCCGGCTGAGCAGCACCCAGACCAGCAGCAGCGTGATCAGCGCCAGCATCAGCGGCAGATGCTTCCATTGCGGATCGCGCTGTTCGACACGGCGCAGCAGTCCGGCGGCGGCCGCCATCGCCGCGACAAAGACCATCGCTATGGCAAACGGCACATTGGCGAACAATCGCAATGCCGCCAATCGTACCTCGCTTTGAGTGATCACCACAAACACAGCGCCAAGCAGCAGCACCACAACGCCCAGCGTACGCACCAGGTTTCCATCGGGCGACAGCAGCCGCACAAGCAGTATCATAGGAACCGCCGCCAGCAGCAGGATCATCCCCAACAGAAAATGCGCATCGCCGGTTGTCCCCTCGACGTGCCAGCGGCAATGGGCGAACCATTCCATCGCAACCGCCACAGCGGTCAGCAGCACCCCGGCGGCGTAATACACCTGCGTCAAAAGACGGCCTTCGGCGTCTTGCGATTGCGACAAAAACCGCCAGAGCAGATGACAGACCATTATCGCCGCCGACACGAACAGCCACGTCCCGAACGGCGTGTTAAAGACAACCCGAAACGCCTCCTGTCCATGCAGCGGGAGATGGTAAAACAGACCCGCCGCTGCAATTGCCGAGACGATCAGGGCCATGGCCTTTGTCCACTGGCTGCGGTAGCGGATGCCGATAAAGGTCAGCACGATTGCCTCCAGCGACCAACTCAGCAGCATCGGGTTCAGTCGGCCAAAATACAGCGGGATGGCCGCGGTGATAAAGGCCGTGCCCAAAACGCCCAGCGCTGCCTGCAGGTTGCGGTCGACGCGGCAGCGGATTAAGACGACGGCCAGCAGCAGCCAATGCGCCGCACCGACCGCCGCGGC
>JBFZBE010000124.1:0-5117 GCA_041308685.1 Phycisphaerae bacterium | reverse complement strand
AGATGTTCCGTACGGGTGAGGGCATATTCATACGGCGTTCTGCCGACGGCGGCTTCAGCCAAAAGACGCCGCAATGCCTCGCTGTCATTTTCCAAAAAACTGCCCAGCACAAACGCCTCCTGTACATCAAAGCGCCAAAGCTGATAGGTCTGGATTTTTTTGCGCATGCCCTGCGCGGCGACTTTTTCACCGCGATCGACAAAGAGTATCCGCATCGCCTCCAGCCGTCCCGTCCATGCATAATCATAACCGCGCAGTGCCGCAAGCTGTGTGAGCCGTTTTTTACACCGCGCCGCGGCCTCAAACGCCAGCGATGCAGCCGCATGCTTCATTTGCCGCTCAATGGATGCGGCGGCCTGATCGATCTGTCCTTCGGCACAGTCAACCGCCCTTTTGAGCCGATCGGCGTATTCAAGCTGCCCCTGCTCGGCACAGCACAGGCCGTGACAGCTATGCATCTGCCGGTACGGACAGCTTTGGACATTGCCGCTGTCGGCCAGCGCCGGATTGCGGCACAGCTCGAATACGGAATTAAGCGTATCGCAAAATAACGCCGCCGCCCGCCGCGTAGGAAAAGGGCCAAACAGCTCTGCCGATTCTGCCGGTTCGGCCGAAGGGCTCACCTGAAAACACGCAAACGCGCGCCGCCGGTCAAGAACGGCATACTCCCGTCGCGGCAGGTTCAGCCATTGCTTCCATTCTTTGCCGAACACAGAATGACAAAGCCGCTGATACAAAAAATGCCGCTGCACATCATTGACGCAGCAGGCGTAGTAAATCGTATGGGTGATCGCCCCCAGATCGGCCTTTCGGCTCAGGGTTTCCTGACCGCCCTCGCCCAGCCGCGAACGGCTGATGGTGCGCAGGTTGGCCGTCTGCACCAGTTGAATCGGGCGGTTTTGGGTATCGGTAAAAAGAAGAACGCCCCTGCGGGCGGGCAGCTCTGCAAGGGCGTCGGATTCGGTTTGTGTCTCCGCCAGCGTCAGAGAACCATCAAACAATGATTCCCAAGCGGCGGCCATTTAGACCCTCATACCGCTGATGATGGTGTCGAAGGCCATTTTGTCGTTGACAACACCCTGTACCATCGCCGAAAACTGACGGCTGCGGACTTTGTGGATGTAGCCAAGCAGATATAAGCGGTCACCCGGAACAACGGTTTCACGGAATTTGGTATCTTCAATACCCGCAAACCCGATAAACCCTTCCAGCCCATAGATGCGTTTCATAAAGAAACTGCACAACTGGGCGGCGGCCTCGACCATAATCACGCCCGGCATAATCGGCCGGCCGGGGATATGGCCGCGTACCCAAAACTCCTTGTCGGTAACATCTTTATATCCAAGCACTTGCATCTTGGGCAGGTCGTGCCAGACAATCCCGTCCAATTGCGACATTTCAAAGGATTGCGGGTTGACCTTGGCGATCTCGCTGCGGTCATATTCCACTTTGCTCAAATCCAATTGCGACAGCTCAAACAACCGAGTTGGGGGCATGAACACCTCTTTTTTTAGACAATAAAGGCGCAGTACTCCCCTGCGCCTTTTTGATTGTGATGATAGTTGCTGACTTAGTCCTCGGTAGAGCGAATCTCAAGGATGTTGTTGCGGACGTTCTGAGCCGCCTGCTTGATCATCTGCATCTGCTTGCGAACGCGCGTTCCGGCTGCCTTGTTGCCGCCTTCGGCCTTCTGGATATCGGCTTCAATCTCCATTACAAGTGTCTTTAATACTTCATAGGCCTGCATAAAAACCTCCATTAGCAGTTATCAAAATTGGATTAAAAACAATACATTCCATTTACAAGATGCCCTTTTTACAGGCAAAAACAGCGTTTTGCAACCCTTTTTTTTGATTTTCTCAGCGGGACAGTGAACACAGGTATCCCAGATAGACCATATAACCGGCCAAAAGCCCCGCCCCCTCGATACGGGATAGAGTAAATCGCGTCCACATCAGCGGCAACAGTATGATCGCCCCCGCCAACATCACCCACAAATCCACCCCCGTCAGGCCAGTTGCCGTGTAAGGGACAACCAGCGAGGACAGCCCCAGAATGCATAGGACATTGAAGATATTTGACCCGACGATGTTGCCGACGGCGATATCGGGCTGCTTACGCATTGCTGCGACAACCGAGGTCGCCAGTTCGGGCAGACTGGTGCCGGCGCTGACGATGGTCAGACCGATGATGGCCTCGGACAGCCCCCAAATCCGTGCCAAGCGTACGGCCCCTTCCACCAGACACTTGGAACCGCCCACCAGCAGCACAAGTCCGAGTACGACCAAGCCAATGCTTTTGAACCAGGAACCGCCCTGAGCGGATTGGGCATCGGCGGGCTTAAGAAATTCTTCCATCTCACCAGCCAGCACATCGGCGGGCTTTCGGTAGGCCAGGCAATACGAAAAAACAGTGTAAGCAACAACACCCAAAAACAACAACAACCCCTCAATACGCGATATTTGACGGTCATACAGCACCACGATACATGCAACCAAAACAGCGATCATGATCGGCATATCGACCTTGACAATCTGTGTGGTAATGCGAATCGGACAGATAACCGCGGCCAGACCGAGGATCATCGCGATATTGAAGATATTTGAGCCGACCACATTGGCCGCGGCGATATCACCCTGCCCTGCCAGGGCTGCCAGAACACTGACAGTCAATTCCGGCGCACTGGTGCCAAAGGCGACAATCGTCAGCCCGATCACCAAGGGACCTACGCCCAACCGCTGTGCAATCTCAACAGCGCCCTTGACCAGCCATTCGGCGCCGAAATACAATAAAACCAGCCCAACGGCAAGCAGTAAGAAAATCATCATAGGTTCACATTCCTTTGACGGTATTGGAGCCGTCGGCTTCGCTGCCGTTCGGAGAGGGTACGGCGGCGGCAGCAATCATTTTTTGAAGGTCATCCGGCCCAAGCAGGCCGCCGGACATAATGGTTTTGATCCCTTCTTCCACCGACATTCCGCAGCGCAGCACACGCGACTGCTCGACAATCTCCAGAAATCCGGTCGTCGGATTCGGCGTGGTCGGGATGAAGATTTTATAACAGAGCATACCGTTGGGATGCACGATCGAACCGGTGATAAAACCAAACGCAAAAAGTCCAGGCCCGGGAAACTCGACCAGCACAACCTCTTTGAAAGACGATTTTTGGTCGGGATTGAGAAAAATCCGCACCACCTCGCGCGAGGATCCGTAGATGCTGCGCAGCAACGGGATGCGCATCAGCAGTTCTTCCATCCGCGCCAAAAACCAATGCCCCAAAAAGTGCCCTGCCGCAACACCCAGCAGATATACCAGCATCAGCAGGACGGCAATAGAGATAAACATCTTGAGCCAAATCGGGATATGCGGAAATATCTGATGCAGCAGCGGAGTCATCAGGCCGGTCAGCATATTGAGCATAAACCGCAAAACAACAGCCGTGATGAACAGCGGCAGAGCCACCAGAATCCCGGACAAAAACCGCTTTTTGAAATGAGCGGCAATAAATAAGCGCATAGTTCTATTCCTGACGTTAGGTTATTGACCCAACGAGTATACCACAATCCAACAGCGTTGTACAGTGATTGATTGAAATCTCACAGATCGCCCGGGGGCATCGTCAGCGGGATAGCCGCCGCGGGGTATATCCCCACAATGCACAGCAATCGGCGATGCAAAGGAAGCTGCCGCCGCCATCGCTGGATGCACCAGCGCAGCTTGACCACATAGGGATGCGCCGAAGCGGGCAACCCCCCTATGATTTCCATCGCCGTCTGGTTGTATTTCTGGAGCATCAATACAGTGGCATAATTGGCCACAAAGAGCGCCGGTGTGTCGGACGGAATCGCGATCAGTTTGCCAAACACCAGATCACGCAGCACATTGGCGGCCTGTTCGATATGGCCCTGACGCATCAGACAGACACCAAACGCATTTTTGAGTTCGGGGGTATGACAGCCGTCTTTCTGGAGTATCGCCATCGCCTTGTCGGATTCGCCACTGTCAAGAAGCTGACGCAGTTGAGAAAGTTTACCTGAAATATCTGTATCAAAAAAAGCCATAAAAACTCCTGTGTATAGAGTGCATCAAATCTAAATAGACATTGTCTTATTGTTTGCAATGCATACAAAAAAATAAGTGCAGCAATACGTTGTGAAAATACACAGGAATGAATCAAATCGTAAGCATACAGCTCAACGAAAGCAAAGACACAAAACCGTTTTGGCTTCTATCGTCCGCAGCACGATACGCATTTTTCCAACCCGCCCGACAAAAGACACCCTCACTGATAACAAGCGGATGGTAAAAAATCAAACTATACAACCGCTGAAATCCGGCGTATCGGGTCAGACATGTATGTTCATTAAAGAGCACTTCCGGCGCATCCACACAATGCGACTGTACCCGCATTGCCTCGGATTTACAGCTCAATGACGCCGGAATAACAGAAACACTGCTGCTGACAGCCATCAGCAGAGTCAGTATCAATAAAATATTTTTTTCTGTCTTTTTTGTCATATTGAGCGGTGCATTATACCACCCGATCGCCCAACGTCAAGCCCTACTGAAAACAGGATTAGTGCCGTTTCCAGTAATACCGTTGCGTTTTTTTGGTTCCGTGAAAAGGTAAAAGTAAAAAGTGAAAAAGCAAAAGTACAACGAAAAAGGTAAAAAGAACAGTATTTTGTCCAGAGGCGGGCATCCGCCGGCTGCTTTTTATGTTGTGCGAAAGAAGGCCGTCTGACACCGGATATGCCGGGTGGCATTTGATTTTTCCTTTTACCTTGTAATTTTGCCCTTTGCCTTTTCCCTTTTGCCTTGCGATAAACACAAAACTCCTTTACTGGAAGTGGCATTAGATTGACGGCTGTCCCCGATTTTGATTTTCGATTTTATAGGTAATCGAGTACGCATCGCCGTCGAATTCAGAGTTGATCTTATAGCCGGAGTTGTAAAAAATCGCCAGCATCGCCTTGTTGCTGGGCAGCACTGTGGCATAGAAGGATTTGACCCCGCGTTCGCCGGCGATCCTGGTCAGGTAATCCAGCAAAAGCGCCCCCATACCCTTGTCCTGCCACTCGTCCTGTACGATAAATGCCACCTCGGCCACCTTGGTC
>JBFZBE010000123.1:0-4115 GCA_041308685.1 Phycisphaerae bacterium | reverse complement strand
CATTCGACACCTTTATTGTGGGCAGCAAAAACCAACTGGCCTACAACGCCGCCCAGTCAATCGTTACACAGGAGACCAGCCCGTTCAATCCGTTTTTCATTCACGGCGGCTACGGCGTTGGCAAAACACACCTCTTGCAAGGGCTTTGCAACGCCTTTTTCATCCAGCGGGCGGGCTGCCGCTGGTGTTATTTGTCGGCCGAGGAGTTTGCCAACCAGTACGTCGTCGCCCTCAAGACCCAAAAGCTGGATGCATTTCGCAATCGCTTCCGTAATCTGGACATTCTGGCGATTGACGATATACATTTTCTGGCCAACAAGACCGCGATGCAGGAAGAGTTTCTGCATACCTTCAACAGCATCGACCTGGCCGGCAAGCAGATCGTGCTGGCCTCGGATGCGCACCCCAAAGAGATCGGTCAGCTTTGCGATAAGCTGGTCAACCGGTTTGTCTCCGGGATGGTGGTGCGGATGGAGCCGCCGGACTTGGAGATGCGCATCAAGATATGCACCCGCCGCGCCGAACAGCTCCGGCTGCATCTGTCGGCGGCGGTGCTGAATTACGTGGCCGAAAGCGTCTCTTCCGGCGTGCGCGAGCTGGAAGGCGCCTTGGTCAAGCTCAGCGCGTATGCCGCCCTGAGCCATGCGCCGATGACGCTGGCGACCGCCCAGCAGGTGCTTAGCGAACATATCACCCGCACCGATCCGGTCGTGCAGACCTCGGATATTGCGGCCGCGGCGGCCGCCTACTTCGGCATTACCGTCGCCGATGTGCATTCGGACAAAAAAGATCGCGCCGTCAGCTTGGCGCGGGCGTTTGCGATGTATCTGACGCGGCGGTTTACGCAGATGAGCTACCCGGAGATCGGCCGCACGCTGGGCGACAAAAACCACGCGACGGTGATTTTGGCCTGCCGCAAAGTTGAAGAACACCTCAAGGTCAACCGCGAGCTGAAATGGCGCGCCCGCACCGGCTGTCGGCTTGTCCGCGCCAAAGACGCGATGGACGCCCTGACGCAGAAATTGTCTTGAAGGGCACGCGATGACCGACCTTGTTGTCAACAGCACGACGACCATCCCGGCCGATTATATCACGATTACGGCCAGCCGCAGCAGCGGCCCGGGCGGCCAGAACGTCAACAAACTCAACACCCGCATCACGGTAACGGTCGACATCACCGGCTGCCCGACGCTCAGCGACGTCCAAAAGCAGCGCATCGCCGCCCGATGCAAGCCGTATCTGGACAGCGCCGGCCGACTGCATCTATCCTCGCAGCGCTATCGCTCGCAGCACGCCAATCGGCTGGATGCCTTTGAGCGGCTGGCCGGACTTTTGGCACAGGCGATCGTGCCGCCGGTCAAACGCCGCAAGACCCGTGTGCCCGCCGCGGCCGTGCGGCGGCGGCTCGAACAGAAAAAACACCGCTCCGCCATCAAAAAACTCCGCGACAGCGATTTTGGTGCGTAGTGCATCGCATCAGAAAAATACGGCGGCGGCGGCAATGAGCCAGAGGATGACGCCGACGGCGATCTTGGCGGCGGCGCCGATAAACACACCCACGCCCGCCCCGATGCCCCTCTTGACGGAATCCTGTTTTTGTTTGCCGCCGGCGCGTTCGACGCCCCAGGTCGCCAGCCCCGCCCCGACACATCCGCCCAAGAGCGTTCCGACAAGCGGGATCGGGATCAATAGGGTTCCGGCGATCGCGCCGACCAGTGCCCCGCCGACGGCCGCAAGTGCCGCCATCCAGCCGGCGCCGGCCTTTTTGGCGCCGCCCAGACCGGCCAGAAACTCGATCAGCTCACCAATCAGCGCCAGGATGGCCATCGCCCCAATCGTCCAGGCGGAGATGACGTCGGCATCCTGCCGCCACCAGGCAAACAGCCCCGTCGTCAATACGATCATCCAGTTGCCCGGCAGATAGAAAAACACCAGCGCCAGCCAACAGGCGTTAAGCAGACACAAGAGAATGGCGTAAAGATACAGCATGGCAGTTATCGGTTATCAGTTATCGGTTATCGGTTGTGGATGCGGGTCTTTTTTAAGATGGCGTAAAGCATTTTTGCGATTTCGTCGGCATCCGCATACAAAATATCAAACATTTTTTGCGTCATGTAGTCGGTATCTTTCATTAAAGAAAGCCAGTATTTCGTTTCCAGGCATTCTTTGTAGGACAGTGATATTTTGGAGGAGAAGTCCGCATCCGAAACAGCGCCGTTGGCCTCGGCGATATTTGCCCCGATGGATGTGCCGCATCGCAGAAGCTGTTTTGAAAGCACATACTCATTTTTCTTCTTGCAAAGATGCTGGTAGGTTTTGACGATCCGAATAGAAAACGCATACGCTTTTTGATACACTAAACTATCCCCAATCGCCGCCATAAAAAAATCTCCCTTTCCTTAACTGATAACTGTTTACTGATCACTGTCAACTGTAAATCATTTTCCTGGTCATTCCTCCATCGATGACGAAGTTCTGGCCGGTGATGAATCCGGCGTTTTCGCTGCACAGGTACAGCGCCATTGCGGCGATGTCTTCCGGGCGGCCGACGCGCCCGACGGGATGCTGGGCGTTGTCCTGCCCGGTCAGCGGGGTTTTCTGGCCGTCGTGCCGCCAATCGTCGGTAACGATCCAGCCGGGGCTGATGCAGTTGACCCGCACCGGCGCCAAGCTGGCGGCCAGCGCGTGCGCAAGCCCGACGATGCCGGCCTTGGAGGCCGAGTAGGCCTCGGTATGCGGCTCGCTCATCAGCGCGCGGGTCGAGGCGATCAGGGCGATCGCTCCGTTGGTTTTTCGCAGATGCGCTGCGGCGTACTTGGCAAACAGAAAGCCGCCGGACAAATTGACATCCAGCACCCGCTTCCAGTCCGCATACGAAAGCTGCTCGATGGGGCGATTGTCGGCGATGGCGGCGTTATGCACGACCGCATCCAGCCGCCCGAACCGCGCAACGGCCAGCGCAATCGCCGCCGCCGCATCCGATTCGCAGGCGACATCGCCGGCCGTAAAGACCGCCCTATCGCCGCCGCCGACCCGCCGCAGCGCGGCTGCCTCAAAGGCCGCCTCCGATTCGACCAGCACGACATTGCCGCCGGCCTGCACCCAGCAGGCGGCAATGCACAGACCGATCCCCCGCCCGGCGCCGGTAACGACCGCGGTTTTCCCGCCTAAGTTCTTGGGGTAATCCATAATTTGCCTCCAATTCCGTCAGTCATGACGATTGTCGCTAAATTTGCCATAATATCCAGCGAAATAAAAAAGCCAGACACGCGCTTTGCGCGGAATCTGGCCTCGGAGGAGGGTGATGAAAAGTTTAGTGTGTTGCCATATTTCTATCTTTCCATATATTATGACGTACAAAACCCCCAAAAGGTTTATTATTTTTTCTGAAAATCAGAAGTTTTTTCTAAAATCATCATATTTTTTCTGAATACCTATCAGTAAATTTACTTATTTTTTACATAAACACCTCTTTAATAATATCTTAACAGAAAATCAATAATCGCCCCGAAGAGTTTGCGGGTGTACGCAGCCATAACCCTAAAATCCGGTGTAATAGCGCAACAAACTCACAAATCGAATCCGCCTGATGCCTGTCCGCCGCAGGGCGGCAACGGAAAAATTATCTTTTTGTGCTTGACAAAAGTTTTACGAAAATTAAAATACATAAGTTAGTTAGATTTTCATCTAACAAAGAAGATAGGAATGTGTTTTAATTAGATGGAGCAAAACAATGCATACACAACGATTGCGATTTGAAGGGTCAAATCAGGACTGGCAAAACAACCGGCGGCAGGACGTTCGGCGGCAATGGGAACGGCTGGGGCATCTGGCGGGGTTTCTGGAGGAATCCGAGCGGGAGCTGCTGATGACGGCGATCGATCAAGGCGCGCCATTTGCGCGGCTGGCACGTCTGACACAGCGCAGTCCGGCCAGTGTACGTCGGCAGATGCGCGACATCATGCGTCGGCTTTCCGGCAGGGAACTGTGCGCCGCAGTCGCACATCCGGCGGCGTTTACCCGCTTTGAAAAGGCGTGTCTGCGCGAACATCTGGTGCGTAAACACACGCTGGCCGAGGTCGCCGCCGCGATGAACACAAGCGTCTATAGCGTGC
>JBFZBE010000122.1:0-6471 GCA_041308685.1 Phycisphaerae bacterium | reverse complement strand
TGAATGCGGGCGACCCGCCCCAGCAGCACATCGGTTTCAACGGCCGCCTCGGCCAGATAGGTCTCGATGCGCGTGCGAAACACGCCGTATAAAAACAGCGCCGGGATCGCCGCCAGCAGCCCCCAAAACGTCGTTACCAGCGCCACCGAGATCGCCGCGGCCAACTGGTCATACGCCGGCTGGCCGTCCGAAATGCCCAGCAGGTTGAACGCCTGAATCATCCCCAGCACGGTGCCGAACAGCCCGACCATCGGGGCGACCCCGCCGATGATCTGACACCACTCGGCCTTGCGCAGCAGATGCTGGCCGATCTCCTGCAGCGATTCGGCGGCAAACTGCCGCAGCGACGCCGGCCCGGTATGCATCGCCTCGCTGCGTGCCATCGCCCGCAGCACCGCACGGCTGACCAGCGCCGGCCTGCGTGCAAACCGCTCGGCCAGTCCCGCCGGGCCGTATTGTGCCGCGTGCGAGGCCATCAAACCGGGCAAATCCGCCGGCAGCAGCCGCTTACGCCGGATCGACACGCACAAATCCAGCGCCAAATACAGCACCGCCACCGACATCGGCAGCAGGATAAACCACACGATCGGCCCGCCGGCGACGAAAAAATGCTCGTACAAGCTCACCTCCGCCGATGTTCCCGCCGCGGCCGTACCGGACAACCCCGCCGCCAATGCCGCCGGAAATACCATCTTAAATCCTTTTTTCATCATAAGTTCCATCAAGGCGCAACACCGCCTGCAACCGTCTGTGCAACTGTTTTATCAACCCATTTACAGCGGTTGATTATACAGCTTGCCCCGACGGCCTTAAAGCATAAAATTCTGTAACATTTCAACGAAATCAGTGTGTGAGAATAATTTCTGGCTTGCCTGTTTAGCCCCTGCAAGGGGCGAAATTGTGTAGCCCTGCCCGTAAGGGCGGGGTATGGGAAGCCCCCCACCTTTTTAGCCCGCGCAGCGGGCGGCATCAGATAACAGGGTTGATTTATATCGCCCGCTGCGCGGGCTAAAAAGGAGTGAAAGTATATCCTTTTTTCCACGGGCTAACGCCGCGTGGCTACAATATATCGCCCTGCGGGCTAAAAACGATCTATCTGTAATTCAAACAATGCATTACGATTCCCATAAAAAATTCTCACACACTTTCAACCGAAACCATCGCACCCATGAAGCTTATTTTATCCATCTCAATTTGGGAATATCGTCTGGCTTGACAAATTCTACATGGCCGTCGGCAAAGGCGATGTTGGCGCCGGGGTTGTTTTTGCCGTGCCGGTTGGTAACGACATCCTCCGGCCCGCCAACCCGATTCCAGCCGGGGGCGCTTTCAAACAGCAGTACCAAATCCGGCGGCAAGTCCGTCGCTTCGACCTGAATGTTTTTGTTCATTGCATAACTGCATGGTCCGAAACTATCATCACGACATAGAAATTGTTTGATCTCCACATCCCATTCCTGATGCAAGAAGTCACACCAGCGGTCTTTTTGCATCCTTGCAGCTTCACCGGTGGTAGATGCAAAAATATATACCTTTGACAGTCTTTGGAGATTGGTAGGACAACCAAGATTCTTGATATGGTAGTAACGTAAAGTCTGTTTACACAGTATTGGCAAGACTATCTGGGACGAAAACAATATGAAAACTGCTAAAGACAAAAGAAAGTCAGTTTTTTGTCGACGCAAAAGGAGCCCCAGTATAGACAACAGAAATGATAATAACAAAAGACCAAAGAAGGCATATAAAAGGATTTTCCCAAGGGATGGTTTTATAAAACGGTCGATGTTAAACAGAATTTGCACCATCAACAGAATCGCGGGCAATACAAAAGAAAGCAGCATTAAGAAACTAAGCATACCAAAACGGTTGTGTTTAGTATTTTTTACAGAAATACTAACTATAAACAGAACAATCGAAAAGCCGATACCTCCAATATAAAAAATCGTCTTATAGCTGTCATATCGGTGAAGTTCCACTTCTGGAACCGTGGCCATCCATGCAGAGCATAATATGATGATAATAAACAAAACACAAAGCCATGTTTGACTGAGAAGACGACCGAAGAAGCATCTTGTTTTGTTTTCGGTCTCTGATTCTTTTTCAATGATCTCATCCATCATTTGCCCCTTTTAATCTGATTTCTCCATTTCCTCAATCAGCCGATCGAGAGTATCTCCAATACCCAGTTCCTTGGCCCATTTTTTCAAATACGCAAAATCCAGCTTGTCTTTTTGCACGGTCAGCACGCCGAGGGCGTCGTTGAATTGGGGTTGTGAGCGGCGGCCTTTGCTCCATTCGAGTTTGCTCAAAATAGAGTCTTCCGGCGCCAGTACATACACAGGAATACCGAACAACTCGGAGCGTATTTTTCGCTGGAACTCCAGTTTACTGTAAGGTCTTTTTTTGCGGAGGATCAAATCCGCTTTAAAGCCGGACTGAACCCCGATGACATTAAACATCGTACGATGCTCGAGCGCATCCAATGCGGCCTGACGGCTGACATAATAATCCGACCCCAGCGACTCCACAAACGCCAGCAGTTGTTTTTGTGTCGGGTCAACGACAATATCCGCGTCGTTGGTCGCTCGCGGCTGGCCGTGAAAACTGCTGCCGATAGAGCCGGAAATCATATAGGGGATAGCGGCCTGCTCCAGCAAAGAGATAATTTTTCGCAGAAATTCATTTTGTTCCATCATGGCTGAATCTCACATCCGGGAAACACCTGCCGGAAAAGGTCTTTGTCGAGGATCAGCCGCAGATAGGCCTGTGTGATCTGCTGTTCGGTGTAGTCGGGGTGGCGGTGGCGGATGCCCGCACGGGTGATACTGCGGAGCGCATCGCACAGTTGGAAGGTCAGCTTTGCCCGGCCTTCCATACCCATTTGCCGCAGAATCTCGATCTGCCTGGCCGCCGCTTCTGTGGTGGTATCGGCGGTTATTAGGTCTGCGTAATTTTCCATCCTCTCATTATACAATTGGCAATTTACAATATCCAATAAAAAAGGGCACAACACGGATCGGATTGCCGGATGCCCTCTTGCGCACTTTCCGTTACGAACACACGCAAGCGTGAACTCCATACGGGCTTTACTTCAGGCCGCGTAACTTATTGTTTTTCGAGTTTCTCTTTCAGATACGCTTCGAGGGCTTTTTGCCGGGTTTCGATCTGCATGAGTTGTTCGGTGAGGGCTTTGAGTTGAGCGGTTTGATTGGGGGAATCGGCCTTTGTGCCGCCGGTGGTAGGGCCAAAAAACGCCTGCCACTGCGCGGAGTCGATTTTGGCGGGGATTTTCAGATTTTTTCCGTGGTCGTAGGACTGTTTGGCCTTCTCGATATCCAGCCGCACCGATTGCCGGTATGCTTCGGGCAGTTTGTCGATCTGATCGGCGGCGGCGAAGTATTCCTTGTCGGCGGTCTTGACGATGATGGATGCGGTCGGCTCGTTGGGGTTGCCCGCGATGACCACGGTAAACTCTGTCTGGTCGTCATTGTGCAGGAAGTGGTATTGGGCGCCGAGGTTGGGCAGGGGCTTATCCGTCTGGGTCAGTTGGTCGATGGGGATTTCGATCCATTCACGCTGGCCGGGACGCATCTGAAACATCCGGCCGGGGCGAATGACGATGCTCTCTTCCGGCTCGAGGGGATATTTCCAATTGGTTTTGTCCGAGCGGAACTCCGGCGCCATCGTTTCCAAGATGATTTGCGTGCTTTTGCGCTGGCCGCAGTGGATCAATTCGACGGTAACGGCTGTACCGACGCCCATCTCGCGCAGCCGGCGGTAAAAATCGCCCGGCGCGGCGATGGGTTTGCCCTCCAGCGTCAGCAGAATATCGTCTTTGTCCAGTCCGGCTTTGTCAGCCGGGCTGCTTCGAAAAATGTTTTCCACCAGCAGGCCGCGATCCGGCTCGATGTTCAGGTGCTTGCGCAGCAGGTCGGGCAGTTCGCCGCTGAGCCGTGCGCCCAGATACGGCCGCGGTGCAGCCGGCTGCGGCGCGGGCTCGTTGGCGTACAGCGTCGCCGGCAGGCCGACGGTCAGCAGCAGGATTGCGATGTATTGCTTAAGCATATCGATACACTCCTGTTGTGTTAAATATCCTGATAGACAACACGCTGCGTGCGGATGTTCTCACGGAAACCCTCGATCAGCCAGCGGCGGCCTTCGGTGTCGGTGTAGTCGTAGTAATCGACGTCCTGAATGATCGGCGACGGCGCGGCGGCGCGCGGCGTGATGCGTTCGAGCGGCTGCGGCAGGTCGGCAACCGGCGGCGTCTGGGTTGTCGGCTGCATCGCCGTCTGCACCATGACCGCCAGCAGCAGCCCTGCGGCCATGCCGGCGGCAAACCGCCCGATGCCCCAGGGCAGACAAATGCGGCGATGGCTGCGGCGGCTCTTCTGCCAGGCGTCCGCAAAGATGCGGTCAAAAGACCGCCCCGCGTTAGACTGCGTCGTTATCTGCGTCTGTGCCAGCGTATGCAGTTGACGGAACTGCTCGAAGAGCCGGCGATTCAGCGGGTCGGCGGCCAGCGCCGCATCAAGCAGACGCTGCTCGCTGGGTTCGATTTCGCCGTCGATAAATTTTCCGGCCAGTATTTCAAAACGATCGTTATCCATAGGTACACCGCATCAATTTTCTCTTTCCAATTTCCAATTTCCAATCTCAAATTTTAAATTTCAGATAGCTGTCGGCATTCTACTCTTTGTTCTCTGTATTCAGTTGCCTGTTTCGCACGATCTCCAGCAGCATCCGCCGCGCTCGTGTCAGCCGGATCTGCACGGTGGTAAAAGGAATATCCATCGCCTCGGCGATCTGTGCGTACGAATAATCGTGGATGTATTTGAGTACAAACACTTCACGGTATTTTTCGGGCAGCCGCTTGAGCGCCGCCCAGAGCGATTCGCCGGTTTCCTGCGGCCACAACTGGCGGGGCGGTTCGTGTGCTGCGTCGGCGGCGGCGTCCTCGTGCAGCGATTGCGACAACTGTGTTTGTTTGGCCTGCTGACGCAGCATATTGACCGCTTCGTTGCGGGCAATGACCGCCAGCCACGGGCCAAACCGCTCCGGCTCTTTCAAAGACGCGATATTGTCAATGACCTTCAGGCAGATATCCTGCATAATGTCATCGAGCCAGTCGCCCCGGCAGACCGTTGCCAGCACAATTCCTTTCAGCCACGGCCAGTTGCGGCGCAACAGCGTCTCCAATGCGGCCTTGTTGCCGGCCGCGGCCGCGGCGGCCAGCATCGCGTCGTTTTGGTTGTGCATCCCGATTTTCTGCATTCTTCCTTAAAGTATAGACACAATCCCCGCTGGATTCATACATCATTTTCAAAAAAATCACATTTTGTCACTTTTCTTTAACCGCCGCAGGGGACGCCGATCAATATAATCTTAAGTCATTTTAATATATATACTTGTGTGAAAAATACGGGCGGTTTTTTGGGCGATTTGGCCGGGATCGAAAAAAAATATTAGTTTTTTGCAAAATTCTTCTTGCATCCAACTGGCCAACTGAGTATAAATCACAACCCGCAACGGAAAAGCGATGTTTGACCGCAGGACGGCCAAATAAAAAAAGTGAAAAAAATAAAAAAAAAGTATTGACGTTCTTCCGGTTGCAGGGTACAGTAGTTCTTTCGGGACGCAACGAAGAGCGGGCAAGTAACGACAGTAACATAGATGCGTAGCTTGGCCGCTTATTGTTTCCCTGATCGGGATAACGGAATTTTAAGACCGTTAATCTCGAAATAAAGCTCTTTTGACAAGTTCATAATGGTGCCGCAAATAAGCAACGAAAGCACAGGTCGTCGGACCTTCACGATATAGGGTTCGATGTCCTTAAACCATTTTTGGTGTGAAAAAACGTCCCGCAAGGGATAACATCAGCTTGGTTACTCGTTGCGTGAGCGAGTTTTTTTAAGTTGATTCCTAAATCAAAGATTTCCGTTTAACAACGGAGTCAGTGATACAAATTGAAGAGTTTGATCCTGGCTCAGAACGAACGCTGGCGGCGTGGCTAAGACATGCAAGTCGAACGGACTATCGAATTGGGTAACCGAAACGATAGTTAGTGGCGAAAGGGTGAGGAATAGATAGGTAACGTACCCTTGACTTCGGAATAGCGTCTCGAAAGGGACGGTAATACCGGATGATATCCCGGATTGTAAGGTCCGTGATCAAAGATTCATCGGTCAAGGAGCGGCCTATCTCCTATCAGCTAGTTGGTGAGGTAATGGCTCACCAAGGCGACGACGGGTAGCGGGACTGAGAGGTTGACCCGCCACATCGGGACTGAGATACTGCCCGGACCTCCACGGAGGGCTGCAGTAACGAATATTGGGCAATGGGCGAAAGCCTGACCCAGCGACGCCGCGTGTAGGATGAAGTTCTTCGGAATGTAAACTACTGTCAGGGATTAGAAAGTTTCGATTGATCAATCCCAGAGGAAGTCACGGCTAACTTCGTGCCAGCAGCCGC
>JBFZBE010000121.1:0-4651 GCA_041308685.1 Phycisphaerae bacterium | reverse complement strand
CGAAAACCTCGGCCGGCAGCTTGGCTTTTTTGTCCAAAATCGGATACAGCGTCGTCAGCGACGGCTCGGCAATGCCCAAATGCAGCAGCAGCGCCGCCAGCAGCTTACGGCTGGAAATCTTAGCGACCACGTCCCTGCTTGTCAGGCCGACCGACCGCAGATAGTCCAATGCGCAAAAGACCACCTCCGCATCGGCCAGCACATCATCGGCGCCGAGAATATCGATGTTCCACTGGAAAAACTCGCGCAGCCGCCCTTTTTGCGGCCGCTCGGCACGGCACAGCCGCGGCACCGAAAACCACTTGATCGGCCTGGGCAAGGCGTTGACCTGCTGGTTGACCATCCGCGCCAATGTCGGGGTGATCTCCGGGCGGATCGCCAGGTCGCGCCCGCCGCGATCGGTCAGATGAAAGAGCTGCTCGACGATCTCATCGCCGCTTTTGATCTGGTACATCTGCAGGTATTCAAAGATCGGCCCGTCGTATTCGACAAAGCCGTTGCGGCGCGACACGGCCTTCCAGCCGTCAGTGATGAAGTTGCGCACCGCCATCTGCGGCGGATAAAAATCCCGCGTGCCTTTAACCGGTTGAATCTTCATAACGTTTACTTTTTGACTTTCTTATTCTTTTTGCGTTTCTTTTTGGGCGTTTCCAGCTTGTCAAAGACCTTCGGCCCGAACTTGATGCGCATATACTCTTCCATCTGCTTATCGTTGGTAAAGTGCAGCTCGTAGTCGTACTCGTCGCTGACGATATCGCAGTTTTTGGTTGTATAGCCGCGGCAAATCTTCGGCCGCAGCGTGTAATTCTGACAGCGGTGGTTGTCCTCCGACAGATACCGGCATTTGTTGTTGATATTCAAAAACCAATGGCCGTCCTCGACAAACACGGTCGTATGCTCATGGCTTAAGTACCAGCGGATATTGTCGTAATCATCCCAATCCTCGGGTGTATCCAACTGAAGGGCAAAATACCGACAGCACAGCCCCGTGCATTTGGCACAGGCCGGCGTAACCTTGCTTTTTTTTGTATGGCTCAATGACATCGGCAGTACATACTCCGCAACTCAATTTCCGGTTAAAAATTATCGTTTAAAGGGACGCATTATAACCCATATCCCCCCGCCGTCAAGGCGCGACACAGATACGCTCGACACAGATACGCTTTGTTTTGTTAGGATTTTATCGGTACTTGTGTAAAGACCGGTTTTCGCCCGAACACCCGCTCCATCAAATCGGCCTTTTTCCGTGCAATGCAAAGCTCAGTCCCCGCATCGCCGTGCGTGCGGCAGACCACTTCGATACGCATCGGCTCGATGATGACCTGCACATCCGCAATCGCGCTGACATGGCTGCGATCCAGCCCGTCGGCAGCCCGCAAAATCGCTGCCAGCACATCCACTGTCATTTTCCGCGCGCGGCTCAGCGACGCATAGACCTTGTGTTTCGGGTTGGGCATCGCCTTGCGGTGATACCGCGCCGTCAGTGCGACCATTGCCCGCTCGGCCGGTGAAAACGGCAGCGACATCTCCGACAGGATCATCTCCATCGATCGCTTGTGATGCCCCTTTTGGCCGTCTATCCATCCGATATCATGCAGCAGTCCCGCACAGGTCAGACACAACCGCGCCCCGCCTTCCAATCCATGCAGAGGCCGCAGCGCATCAAACAAACGCTCGGCCAGAAACGTAACATGCTCACAATGCTCCGATTCATAACCGCATGCGGCGGCAAACTGCCGCACCGCGGTCAGTTTGGTTTTACTGTCCGTCGCTGGTGTCGCCATCCATGTTGCTTTCGGTTAAAGTACCGCTTTCGTTTTGCAGGCCTTCATACGGCCGCACGGCCTGTGCGACCCTGTCCCAAAAATGCTCCGCTTCCAATTCCCGTGCCGCCGCCGCTGTCTGCGCAAATAACTGCTGTCGGTTTTGCCGCCGCTGCTCCTGCAAATACCGCAGTCCCGGCATCAATCGTCCCATCGGCCGGATATGCCCGAAAAACGCTTTGGTGCGTGCTGTTTCCTCGGTGATAAACGCCTCGATCTGCTCATCCCACACATCGCAATCGTGTAACTCGCCCAGCAGTCCCTGTATTTTTTTGAGTGTTTTAAGCAGCGATTTGAGTCGCCCTTCCAGCCCCGTATCGCAGACCTCCAGTGTGTAACGCAGCTTTTTGACGGCGATCCGCAGGGCGTGATGGTCGCGTTTGGCATCAGCATCCTGAAGCGCCGCAAGCATGTGTACAACCTCCGCCAGACAGCCGCCGACCTGTTCAGCCGCCCGCTGATAAAAATCCATACCGCAGATATCCAGCCGTCCGTGGTCGGCATCATACATCAGCCGCTCGGTCTCCAGATGGATATTGACCAACAAATGTTCCCGTGCCAGCCGCCGCACCGCTTTGGCGATCCCCGGTTGGAGCGTTTCCCGCCGCTGGCAAATGCGCAGCAGCAGCCGCTTGATGCCGGGGCGAACGGTTTTCTGCTGCGGATCGAGCGTCTTGATGAACTGTTCGATAAACTCCGCCTGCACATCGAAGTCCCGCGCCGGCCCGAACCGCCGAAGGGCTTTCTTGAGCTGTCTGCGCCAGCGCTGGGACTTGTCGTCCTCGAAACAATCGCCGAAAAACGCCAGGCCTGCCCGCATCCGCCGACACGCCACGCGCACTTGGTGGACATCCTCGACATCCCGCTGCGTTTTGGCTCCGTCCAGATGCGCCGTCAGCAATTCGCTTTGCGCACGCAAAAAACGCCGTGCCGTGCGGCAAAGCAGCATATCCGGCACAACCACCGCCGTTTCCTGACTGTTTTGGTCTTCAAAATCGCCCATAGAACATTAAGTATAACACTGTTAAATTGTTAATCAATAGCATATATTATTAAAATACGATAATAAATATCGCTAAATATAATGCTGATGTTCTTACTTGGATTTCCGATACCTTCACACAGCCGGAAGTTCACGCTTTTAGGGCAGATAGCAGCCGTAATGGCGATAGAACAATCCGGCGGCGCGGGCGGTTAGCAGGGACAACACCACCGCGGCGCTGTGCAGGGCGATATTGACGACCGTTTTGTCTGGCGCAGCGGTGCGGGCATAAAAGTCGGCATTTGTCAGCACGATCAGCGTCGCCAGCGACATCGCCGCCAGCAGCAGATGCGGCCAAAAGGCCTTGCGTGATGCCCGCAGAATGCAATCCAGCCGAAAACACAACAGCATATCCCGTGAATAGGCAAATATCGTCAGTGCCAGCGGCAGGACATACACGCCCCCCGCCGCCGCAATCGGCACGGCCCAGCGGGCCATCGCCGTATCTGGCGGCAGCAGGCCTGCCAATACCATCGCCGGCAGAAGAGACAGCGCCGTCAGCATCAGCAGCATATAGGTATTCCCGATTGCCTCATAAAAGCGATCCAGCCAGCCGGGGCCGACAAACAGCGGCAGCGCATCGCCCTGCTGCTGATCGATGGTCGCCTGAATCGTCTCGATCAGATACCAGCACTGAAACAGCGTCGTCGGCAGCAGCGTCAGGATGCCGTAGGGAAACATCAACAGCCCGATCCGCAGAATGTTCAGGGGATGGCCGATCTGATACCGCAGCAGCGACAGGATAATCATTATGCCCAGTCCGGCCAGCGAGTGCGGGTGGAGCAGGACGGCGGGTGTGTCTTTGAGCAGTGCCGTCCAGAAGCCGGAAAACGTCTGGTCGTCTGCGTACACCGGCGCGATCGGCCGTGCGGGCTGACCGGCTGCCGGCACATAAAAGCGGGTGTTGCAATGGGTGCATCGCGCCCGGCGACCGATGTATCGGTCTTTGAACGCACACACCCGCCCGCAGTGGGGACAGTCAAACGCAACCGTCTCCATATCCAATCTGCTCCTTTTTGATTTTCTTATAAGGTCATCATTTACAATAGGTTGAATAAAACAGGTATCACGGACATCTTGCCCGTAAAATGCGGCACTGCAAGGCCTTTGAGTTATTGAGATTTAATTTTTTAGAGGTTGCCTTAACTCTTTTTTTACGAGACTAAGCCGCAAGATGCGACAGTATGCAAAACTATGGAAATTGGGCCCGGCAGGATTCGAACCAAAATTCACAACCATCGTTAAAACAAACACTTACAAAAAGTACACCTACCAGCGCGCTGCAAAAAGCGCTGCATCTTGACCAAGTCCCTTCAGAACTAAAAGAAATCATCAATAATTGGGCACGTCTACCGGAGGCGGTGCGCGCAGCAATCATCTTGTTGTCACAGCAAAGAGAGTAGCCCAAATGAAAAACCACAACCATATACTTTCACCAAATCCAGCGGTTCCTTCCGGCACAATAAAAGAGAAGACCGCAGCGGGAACAGCCACCTTTCCATACACAGTTTGTTTTAGACGGCGCAGCAATACACACGCATATATACATTCCCACCGGAAACGCGGACACAAAATCATAAACTCTTATACAATAAGGAGTTAAACATACAATCGTGTCCTGTTTGTGTCCGATCGTATTCCTTTTGTGTCCGGTGATTCAGTTTTTTGAAAGCATAGCTCATACCGCCACCTCCTCAGTAAAGATATCAAGCACTGGCAATTTCAAGCCGCATACTTTAGCGGTGAATGGATTAATCTGGTATTGGGTTGCAGAAGATCGGAAGAG
>JBFZBE010000120.1:0-4523 GCA_041308685.1 Phycisphaerae bacterium | reverse complement strand
CATATCCATACTGCTTTTGCAGGGACTCGGCGGCGGCCTTTACACCCGCTTCATTGATATCCGCCAGGCACACCCGCGCCCCTTGTGCGGCCAGGTCTTGGGCGATCTCCAGCCCAAATCCCTGCGCAGCGCCCGTAACGACGGCGGCCTTGCTGGCTGCACGGCCGACCAGTGCTGCGGTATCGTCAATGACATTGAATAATCCCGCGCCGTCCACCCACACCGATTTGGGCGATGAGGTCAATTTCCCCAGCGCATCGACGGTGTCGACACAAACCGCCGCCGCACTCTTTTGCCCATCCGCCGCAAACCGCACGACCGGATACTTGCCGTCTTTTCCCAGCCGCACCCGCATCGCCGGGGCGACACACAATACATCAACTGCTTTTGCCATTCCAATTTCCTTATTTATCTATTCAGCCACAGAGAAGAAATATAGAATGAAGAATTAAGAATTAAGAAACAAAAGAAATCCAAAATTTTCTTCATTCTGCATTCTTCATTCTTAATTTGCTGCCCAATACGCATCCAATACCACCTGTCCCAGCTTCGCAAAGTCGGCGATTCGTTTTTCCGCGTCCGACCACGCGGCATTCGGCTTTCCGTTGTCATCGACAAAGCCCGTCTGTCCGTTGGTGTTCAGATAAATATGCGCCGCCGTTACACACACGCCTTCCCAGAACAGCTCGACCAGCTCGGCCGGCACAGGCGCCCCGCCCACGCACGCCGGCAGCAGCGGGATCAAATCCAGCGTATTGTGTTCCGTCCCTGCGGTAATCACAATGCCTGCCTTGCGCATCGCAGTCGCATAGGCCGTCAGCACGTCGGGCTTATTGCGGATGGGGATAAACTCCGCCATCGCATAGCCCCGTTCCTTGAGCCGTGCGATCAATTCCTCGACCGGCGTTTCATACTCGCAAACCGCAGCCGCTCCATCCGCCAATGTCGGATAGCACGGAATCCCGCCGAGTTTGCAGATCAGCGTATGCACATCGCTCCACCGTCCGAAACTTTCCGGCACAAAACAGCTTTTACCGGCCTTCATCAAAAACGACCGGAAGTCATTCTGTGTGCCGACCGTGTCGTTGGCTGCCGCCTTGGGCGCACCGCCGTACAGGCCGGACAGTATCGTACCGCGCCGCTCGGCGGGTACAAGCTCAAAAAACACCTCTTGAAACGCCTGCGCGATATGACGCTCCTGTAGCGTAACGGTTGCTGCGCTGCAGCCATGCCGCTTGACCACGCGGGCGATGACGGCCTGCTCATCCAGTTTTGTATCCACGCCCGCCGCGGCAAACATCCCGGCCAGCTTGTCGATCATGGCCTTCATCCGCGCCCCATCCCGCCGCCGCACCTCGGCCATAGCAGAGGCCGCATCCGCCGACATCGGGGCGAATTTGGAAATCCCCTTGCCGCACAGGTAAATCTTGCCGGGGTTGCCGGGGTCGTTGACGCGGACTTTCTGGGCGGCCATCTCCGGCTCAAACGCGATCAATTCCGTGCTGAACAACGGAAAAATGCGCGTTTTTTCGCACAATTGCCCAAACTCCTCATACACACCGAAGTCGTAATAATTGCCCGCTCCAAGCACGCGCAATCCCTTTTCAGAGGCCAGCTTAACCGCCTGCTGAACCGTGGTGAACGCCGAAAAATTCGGCGGCAGGTGAATGTGCGTGTTGGCCTTTTGCGGCTGGAAGGATACGCCTTTTTTGGCCTTTTCCCAAAGCTGTTCGGGCTTGCCCAAACGGCTCAAAAATGTCAGTGTCGTGTCCATTAGAGATTGCACTTTCAGTATTAATAATAAGGTATCACGCTTAATTCTTTCATGAATACATCATAAACAATCAAAAATCAAGCATAATCTTGCAAATTTTGGCTTGATTCCAAGGGTGTTTTGTGCTTCAATAAACCGCAATGAACACAACCGCAACAACCCGTCGAGAACAAATCCTGTCTCAGGCCTTTCGGCAGGGGCAGGTGCTGGTACGCCAGCTTTCGGAGGAGTTGGGGGTTTCCGAGGCGACCATCCGCCGGGATTTGCACAATCTGGCCGCCGAAAATCTGCTGGAACTGACGCACGGCGGGGCGACGGTGGTGCGCGGAAGCGATACTTCGTTTTTGTCTCGCTTGGTACAAAATTCGGATTCTAAACGAGTTATCGCCGAGTTGGCCGCCGGTTTGGTGCAGGACGGCGACCAGATTTTCCTCGGTTCCGGCACAACTTGTTTTGCGATGGCCGCCCAGCTTCGCGGAAAACGCGGTATTTCGGTCATCGTCCAATCCATCCGCACAGCGCAGGAATTGCGCTCCCCCGGCCTGAACGTGCTGATCCTCGGCGGCCAGTACCGCCCCGACCGGATGGACACCGTCGGCCCGGTCGCCGCCGAGGCACTGGAAAAGTTCCGCGGCTATACCGCCTTTGTCGGCACGGACGGCATCGGGATGGACTTTGGAACCACCTCGGTCGATATCGAAAGCGCCCACATCCTCAGCATCGCCGCCCGCAACGCCCGCGCGTGCATTTTGCTGGCCGACAGCAGCAAATTCGACCACCCCTCACTCTACAAAGTACTGAATTTTGGGATGATCTCCGCTGTTGTTACCGAAACGCCGCCCTCCGACAAATGGTGCGGTTTCTTTGAAAAGATGAAAATCCAACTCATCTGCCCGCGACCCTCCATACAATAGATTATAACTATTGTATATAAAGCATATTACGAAAAATTTATTTTTTTCTTGACTTTTTATCGGACGCGCTAATAATTAGCCATATTAGGTCTATTGGTAACGGTAGGTCTTGTGAAAACGGAGAAAACGCTCACACCACCTGCATTTTTTATTTTCAAAAGTAAACTATGCGATCCTGAGTTATTGTTGAACCACCGAAATCCTTGTGTTCCAGTATTGTTGCGTCTTGATTTTTTCGGTTGCCTAAGTGATTGACGCATGCGGGACACCCGTCCTGTGTTGGGGCGGGTGGTTACGGACTGTGTCAAACCCGTATGCGCTGTTTATTTAGCCGTGAAAACGGCGAAAGGAGAGGCAATATGAACACGCGTGTGAAATGGCAGAAGGTGCGGCTTGCGCTGATGGCAGGATTGGCGCTGGCGGCTTTGGCACAGGTGGCTAAGGCAGCACCCAGGGCGGTTTGTGTGCCGTGGAATCCGGCGGTCAGTGCGGCGGTGGATTCGCACTATACCTACAGCGGGGCGACCACCCGCGTCAAAGGCATCGCGCGTGGCGATGCGACCCAATACCGCTGGGATTTCGGCGATGGCACCCCGATCGGCGCCTGGCTGAACATCACCAATGCTTACAATCTGGGCGCCTCACATGTGTATTCCGGCGCGGTCGGACAAATTTTTGTAGCGACTCTGTATGTACGGAATGCCATTGGCGAAGAGGCCAGTGACACCTATCGGCTGCGTATCTATGCCGCCAGCGACCTGACCAAACCGCAGGAGCTGGATGTACGCATCAATATGGCCATCGATGAGGGGCTGTGGTATCTGCATACCACGATGACTCGTGCCACCTACGGCGCAGCGGCTCCCGGTTACGGTCAACCCTATGGTTACTGGAGTACCGGAAACGGAATAACCTACGATTTGCCCGCAGCCGGAACCGCCGTGGATGCTTTCCAGCTGCACGGCAGCAAGGTCAATGGCGATTATGACAACGACCCGTATGTCGAGACTGTGCAGCGCGGCATCAACTGGATGCTGACTTACGCGACGGCCTTCAATATCAGCGCCCAGCCGTATGGCAACCCTGACAGCAACGGCAACGGAATTGGAATTGTCATCAACCAGAACAGTTCTCTCTACGATACCCGTCAAACCTACATTGGCGGCATCTGCATGGTGGCGATGGCCTCCAGCGGCGCGCCCAACCGTGTTGCACAGGTCGGCGGAGCTAACGTCGTCGGCCGCACCTTCAAGGACATTGTGCAGGATATGTGCGACTTTTTCGCATTCGGACAAGTGGACAGCGGCACCGGACGCGGCGGCTGGCGGTACCATGCCAACTACGGCGATTCGGATATGTCCACGGCGCAATGGCCGCCGTTGGGAATGCTGGCTGCCGAGCAGAACATGGGCTGCATCGTGCCGGCCTTTGTGCGCAGTGAGCTGGTCAATTTCCTTGACTATACGCTGTATCGAGCGCTGAATAACGACAACGGAGGTGTTGGATACGGCAGTTCCGGCGCCCAGTATTACTACCTGAACATCACCAAGGCGGCTGCGGGCATCATCTGCCGCGAGTTTTTGGCTCTGACACCGAGCGGCACAGTTGCCGAAGCCATGGCCAAAGAGGCGGCGTTTTTAGCCGACCCCAAGGTGAAGGAGATGATCGGATACATCTACCGCCATTGGAACGACACCGGAGGCAGTTGGGATGATACCACCCTTCGCGGCAACAGTTATGGAATGTATGGTGTGATGAAGGCGTTCCGAATTCCGAATCCGGATATCACAAAGGTTACGGAGTATGCCTACTGGGCTACGCCTCCCGGCCAGACG
>JBFZBE010000119.1:0-8500 GCA_041308685.1 Phycisphaerae bacterium | reverse complement strand
GGAGTCGATGCCTGCGCCGCGATTGACGCCGTCTTCCAGCCCTTCCAGCCACAGGATGCGCGACAGGATCAGATCGTCTTGTGTCTGCTGGCCGGCCTGCCAGATGCGCCCTGTCCATTGACGGTCTTTGAGAATCGCCCCGGCCGGCAGGTCATCGCCGATTCGGTCCCCGATGCGATGCCATCCCGGCGGCGTTTTGCCGGAGTCCTGTTGGCTGCCTGCTCCGGCCCTGGCGGTCGAACACGCATACCATTGGACAAGTTTGCCGTGTTCTATCAGCCGCAGTTTCTGCTCCGGGATGCTGACCCAAATCCCTGTCCCATCGCCGACAACCGTTTGCCAGTTGTGCGGGAGTGAAACAGCGTTATTGCGGGTTGACCACGCACAGCCCGACAACCACACCGCGGCCGCACAGAGCGCGAAACAGCGCAAGATGGATGCGGCTTGTGCCGTTTTCGGTAAAGGCGTTTTGCGTGTATTGCAAGGCAAAGGGAAAAAGGCAAAGGGCAAAAGTACAAGGCAAAAGGTAAAATCGATGACCTCTGACGCATACCGTTTTAAGCGCCCTTCTTTGACGCCAAGTAACAAGCAACCGGCGGTTGCCCCATTTAGACAACGTCCTGTCCTTTTACCCTTTTTCCTTGTCATTTTTACTTTTTACTTTTCACTTTTTACTTAGCCACAAAAACAAAACGGTATTACCGGAAACAGCACGACGATATGAGCATCGCCCATTTATCTTGCGACGCGATTCAAAATACTGCTTGCCAGATCGTGCAGGGCGGTTTTGGCGGGCGAGTCGGCCAGAACGCTTACGCTGGTTTGGGCGTTTTGCACATACGCGGCCGCACAAGACAGCGTGTAGCCAACTGCTCCGCTGTCGATAATCTGCGGACGGATATCCGCGCCATCCAGCAGCCGGCGAATGCGGCGGTTGCGCTCGGCGTCGTCGCTCTGAGCCAGCCAGTACAAAATCGGCAGCGTCGGTTTTTCGCCGAGCATATCCGTGCCAAGCGTCTTGCCCTCGGCCTCTGCATTGCCGATAATATCCAGCAAGTCGTCGGTGATTTGAAAAGCCGTGCCAGCCGCGGTTCCATACTGCCGCAAGGCGTCCTGCACAGAGCCATCCGCACCCGTCGCCATCGCCCCCAACGCGCCGCATGCGGCAAACAGCGAGGCCGTCTTGCCCTCAATGATCGCCAGATAGTCCGCCTCGGCAAGACGCCAGTTGCTCTTGTGGAGATTCTGCTGGATTTCGCCGGTGCAGATCGCCTCGGCCGTCTGGCACAACATCTCCGCCGCCTGCGGCAGATTGACCCGTGCGGCCAGCCCGAAGGCCTTGCTCAGTACAAAATCGCCCAGCAGCACCGCCTGTGTGTTGCCCCACAGGGCGTTGGCGCTGGGCAGGCCGCGCCGCTGGTCGGCTTTATCGATCACATCGTCATGCAGCAGCGAGGCCAGATGGATCATCTCGACGATCGCCGCCAGTTCAATATGCGTATCACGCAAACGCCCTGTCGCCTGCCCGGCCAGCAGCACCAGCGCAGGCCGCAGCATCTTGCCGCCGCCCACATCCAACCGCGACAGATATTCTCCCACCGGCGCCGCATGTGTCAGCACTTCGGCAATGCGCAGGCGCACCCGCTCCAAATCCGCCGCAATCGGCGACAGGAGGGTTTGCATCGGGATGGGTTTAAGCCGGCTGGAGTTCACGCACGCTCGATTCAGGAATGGGCATACTCAAAAAACAGCTTTCGCAGCCGTTTGGTCAACGGGCCGGGTTTGCCGCCGCCAATCGCACGGCCGTCAATATCGACCACACCGATGACCTCGGCGGCCGTACCGGTCAAAAACAGCTCATCGGCGGCATAGAGGTCAAACCGCGTCAGGTCTTTTTCGACGACCTTGACGCCATTTTTCTCGGCCAGCATGATCACTACACGGCGCGTAATGCCGTCCAGTGAGCCGGCCTGCACCGGCGGCGTATAGACCACGTTGTTTTTGATAATAAAGACGTTGTCGCCCGACGCCTCAGCCACATAGCCGAGGTGATTGTACATAATCGCCTCGCCGGCGCCGGCGTCGATGGATTCGATCTTGGCCAGAATGTTGTTCAGATAATTTAAGCTCTTGATCTGCGGCGGCAGTGCCATCGGGTGGTTGCGAATCGTCGCGGCGCTGATGACCTTCATCCCTTTTTCGTAGAACTCTTCGGGGTAAAGCTGGATGTTGGCCGCGATGATGATCACCTGGCCGTTGCGGCATAAGAAGGGATTGAGCCCCAGATCGCCGATGCCGCGGGTAACGATCAACCGGATATAGCCCTCCTTGACGCCGTTGGCCTGGGTGGTTGCCTCGACTGCGGCGGTCATCTGCGCAATCGTCATCGCGATCGGAAGGCGAATGACTGCCGCCGATTCGTACAGGCGAACCAGATGGGCCTTCAGCTCAAACACCTTGCCGCTATAGACGCGAATGCCCTCAAAGACCCCGTCGCCATACAGCAAGCTGTGATCAAAGACCGAGACCTTGGCGTCCTTTTCGTCCACCAGCCCATCGCCAACCCAAATCTTCAACGCCATACTATTCTCCATTATTACCATCTTTATATGGACTTATTTACATTTTGCACGACGCCGTCCGTCAGGCGAATAACCCGGCCTGCCCGTGCGGCGATGCGCTCGTCGTGTGTCACCATCACAATGGTCTGTCCTGCCCGATGCAGCGACTCGATCGACTCTAAGATACCAGAACCTGTGCGGGAGTCAAGGTTTCCTGTCGGTTCATCGGCCAAAAGCACCCGCGGCTGGTTGATCAGCGCCCGCGCCAGGGCTGTCCGCTGCCGTTCGCCGCCGGAGAGTTCGTAGGGTTTGTGCCGCAGGCGGTCTTTGAGGCCGAATTGCTCCAAAAGCTGCTCGGCTCGTTTTATTGTGCGATTTCGAACAGAAAGCCAGCCCAATGTGCCAACTCCCGCCATTGCCGGGGCGATTACATTCTCTAAAACGCTTAATTCATTCAAGAGATGGTAGAACTGGAATACAAAACCAACGGTTTGATTCCGAAACCGGTCAAGTTTGCGCCCCCGAAGGGTATTTAAGGATGTACCCTCATACGCGACCTGACCTTCGGTCGGGCGGTCTAACGCCCCAAGAATGTGCAATAACGTGCTTTTGCCGCTTCCGGATGCCCCGATAATGACCAGAAACTCCCCCTCTTTGACCGACATATCCACGCCGCGCAGCACATTCAGCGTCGCTTTGCCCATCCGGTAGGACTTCTGTATCCCGCTGGCCTTCAACATCTCCGACATATCCGCACTTTTTCCTTTTAACTTTTGACTTTTAACTTCCATCATATTTGGCTGACTTGCAGGGTCTCGACCGGCCGTTTTAGTCCGGCTTTGACGCTTGGCGCCAGCCCGCCGACCAGGCAGGCCGTTACCGCAACGGCAAAGATCGACACCACCAGCCAAAGATCGACCTGGGTGGGGATTGCGTCGATGGCGTACAACGACCGATCCCACAATTGCCAGCCGTAATGGGTGTAGAGCCATTGCTCGATCGCGTTCATCCGCCACAAGAACACGCAGCCGCCCGCCAGCCCAATGCCCGCACCGAACACGCCGGTCAGCACGGCAAACCCCTCGAACACCACCGCGACGCCGCCGGTCGGTGCGCCGATGCTGCGCAGGATGCCGATATCCCGGCTGGTATGGCCGACGATCATATACAGCACCACAAAGACGATAAACACCGTAATGATGCCCAGCATCAAAAACAGCAGCAGCAGCATCGCCTGCTCTTTTTCCATCGGGGCGATGACGCTGCGGCGGTTTTGCTGCCAGCTTTCCACGCGGACATGGTCGAATAAATCACCGCCCGGCAGGTCGCGATGTGCCGCCGTATGGGTATTCCAAAGTGTTTGGATTTTCTGCACCCCTTCATCCAGCGGTGTGCCGGGTGTAAAAGCGATGGACATTTCGTTGATGCGGCGCAGGGGGCTGTCATCCCACAGAGGGTTTGCGCCGTATCCAGCGGCAGATACACCGTGTTGCCGTCCACTTTGACAATGCCGGTATGACTGTCGTCGCTGTAATAAAAGGTGCGGCTGCTGACCGAATCCGTCCCGGCCCGTGCCAGTCCGCCGCGGATATTCAATGGGAAACTGCTGACGACAATGCTCATCGGGAACGGCTCCGGTGCATGGTAATAGCCGCCTTCCGGCAAGCGGCGGTTGGGCATCAGGTCGATCCCGATCACGCAGCCCAGGCCATCGGCCTCGTAGGTCGGCACAAACGCCAGTTCGGGTGCGTTTTTGCGGTAATGCAGCGTCTCGCCGAAGCCCGTTGCGCCGGCGTGCAGCCGCGGATCGATACCGACAATATCAACGCCGATATTCCAGCTTGCCTGGGGCTGTGTCAAAAGCCCTACCTGCCGCACCACCGGCGAGACAGCGGCCACAAACGGCTGGGTCTCCAATATCTCCTGGAACTTCTCGTAATAGCCAAACCCCACCAGGGACTCGCTGCTGACCACGCAGTCGCCGACATAGCGGTGGTTTTTTTGGCGGAATTCCTCGACCAGCCCGTTCATCACGGTCATTACGACCACGACAATGAATACGCACAGCGCCACCGCCGCGACCGCCAGAAGCGTGATCGGCCGCTTGCGAAAATACCGCCATGCCAATATCCATTTATACATTGTTCCAAACCGCCGCTTACACCACTAATCTGTAACTGCGATGGACAAAGTATATCGGGATTTGCCGCCAATAGCAAGAACGTTTCAGGATCAGTGTCAGCCGTTTTCCATCCCCCACTTGGGCAGGTGGATGGTAAAGACGCTGCCTTCGCCCAGACGGCTTTCGACGGTAACATTTCCCTTGTGCGATTGGGCGATATGCTTGACGATCGACAGCCCCAGCCCCGTGCCGCCGAGCTTGCGGCTGCGGGCCTTATCGACGCGGTAGAACCGCTCGAAGATGCGCGGCAGATGCTCTTTGGCGATGCCGCAGCCGCGGTCGCGCACGGCGATCTGCAATTCATTAGCGACGGTTATTGCGCTGACGGCGATCTGGGCGTCGGCGTCGCTGTATTTGATGGCGTTGTCGATGAGGTTGACGACCGCCTGTTCCAGCAGCGAGGCGTTGACGCACGCTTCCAGGTCGCCGGGGCAGTCCAGATCGATGCGGATATGCTTATCGGCGGCGGCGGACTGACACAGGCCGGCGGCATTGTTGAGGATCGGCAGGATTTTGGCCGACAGCAGCGTCATCTGGTCGGTCTCGGCCTCCTGTTCGACGCGCGACAGCGTCAGCAGATCGTCGATGATCGAATCGAGCCGGTTGGTCTGACGGGCGATGATCTCCAGAAACCGGTTGCGGTCTTCGGCATTGTCCATCGCGCCGTCCAGCAGCGTTTCAATGAATCCCTTGATCGATGTAACCGGCGTTTTTAATTCGTGCGACACGTTGGCGACAAAATCGCGCCGCACGTCCTCAAGCCGTCGGATCTGCGTGATGTCGTTCAATACGATCAGTGCGCCGATCTTGCCGCCGTTTTCACCCAGCAGCGGCGTGCCGTGCGCCTGAATGTGCCGATCCGGCTGCGGCGCTTCGTGCAGCACGATCTGTTCTTCAATGCGGCGGTCTTCTTCCAGCGAGCGCTGCACAAATTGCTGCAAGTCGGTGTTGTGGATGACCTCTTCAACTGATTTTCCGACGCAGGCGTCTGCGGCAACGCCAAGCATTTGCAGTGCCGCGGTGTTGACGCTCATCACGTTGCCGCGGATATCCACCGCCGCAACGCCTTCGACCATGCTGGACAGCACGGCCTGCTGTTCATTCCGCTGGCTGACAATCGTGCGAATGCGCTGGTCGAGCTGTGCGGCCATCTGGTTCATCGAATCGGCCAGCGCCCCGATCTCGCGCGACGATGACGACGGCAGCCGATGGTTGAAATCGCCTTTGGCAAACCGCTGCGCCCCCAGCCGCAGCACTTCCAGCGGACGGCTGATCTTCCAGGACATCGCCAAGCTCAGCGCCGCCAGCGCCGCGGCGATAATCAGGCCGTACTTGACGACCTCTTTGGTCATTTGCCGGGTCGCTTTTTGCAGTTCCACCAGCGGCACGGCGATCCGCAGCACCGCGGCGATCTTGCCGTCGCGCATCACCGGCAGCCCCACATAGAGCAATTCCTCACCAACGGTTTTACTGGCGCGAATGTCCGAGCCGACTTGCCCGGTCAATACCGCCTGTACTTCCGGCCGCAAAAGATGGTTTTCCATCTGCTTTGGATTTTCGGCCGAGTCGGCCAGCACCTTGCCCTCCAGATCGATCAGGGTAAAGCGGAGTTTTGTCGCCCCCCCCAACTCCAGACAGACCGCTTGCATCGCATCAAATCGATCGGTGCCGATAATCGCTTCGAACCGCGGCGCCGCAACCTGCGCCAGCCGTTCCAGCTGGGCGGTTTTTTCCCGTTTATAAAAGTTTTTCAACAGCAGCGATACATTCGAGGAGATCGCCAACAGCCCCAGAAGTGTGATCGCCAAAAACGCAGGATAGATTTGCCACAGCAGCCGTCGCTTCATTTCAGTTAAGATTCCTCAAATCGATACCCGACGCCGCGAACCGTCTCGATGTACTTGCCGGCGGTGCCGAGTTTTTTACGCAGGCCTACCACCTGCACGTCAATCGAACGGTCGGTTACAGGATAATCGTTGCCGTGGATGGCGTCAACGATCTGATAGCGGGTAAAGACCCAGCCCGGCCGGTTGGCCAGAAACCGCAGCAGGTTGAACTCCGTGCTGGTCAGTTTGATCTGCTTGCCGCGCACCATCACGCGGTGCTTGCCGGGGTCAATCTCAATGTCGTGGATGCGAAGAATGCTTTTGTCGTCCTCGCTGGGCAGGTCCTGTCGGCGAATGACCGCTTTGACCCGCGCCAGCAGTACGCGCGGGCTGAACGGTTTGGTGATGTAGTCGTCGGCGCCCATCTCCAGACCGGCCACAATATCGGCCTCGGTGCCTTTGGCCGTCAGCATCACCACAGGGATCGAACGGGTCTCGGCGTCGGCCTTGAGCAGTTTGCAGACCTCAAGCCCGTCCACTTCCGGCAGCATCAGATCAAGCAAAACAAGGTCTGGAACGCCCGACTTTGCCTTGTCCAGCGCCTCACGGCCATTGGCCGCAATCTGCGTCAAATAGCCGTCTTTTTCGAGGTTGTATCGGATCAGTTCCTGCACGTCCTCTTCGTCTTCGACAATCAAGATTTTTTCCTGCGCCATATCAGCTCCATAGAGAGTCGTTTGTTTGGGCAGTACTATCCTCGATTTATGTTAGTATATTGTTAGAATACGGTTAGTTTATGGTTGATTTGCTGATAAATCACCCTAGTCCCAGCACATCCCGCATCGAATACAGGCCGGGTTTTTGATGGACGACCCAGCCGGCCGCCCGCAATGCGCCGCGGGCAAAGGTATCGCGGGTGGTGGCATTGTGGGCAATCGTAACCGATTCACCCATCGTGCTGTACATCACGGTATGCTGTCCGATAATATCGCCGGCTCGGATAGCGTGCATCCCGATTTCCCCCTTTTTCCGCAGGGCTTCTTTACCCTGACGGCCGTTGATGATGCAATCTGGATACGATCTGCCCGTTTCTTTGCAGACCGACTCGGCCAGCGACAATGCCGAACCGCTGGGGGCATCCTTTTTAAGCCGATGATGCGCTTCGATAATTTCGATGTCATAGTCCTCGCCCAGCGATTTGGCCACCTTGCCGACCATCGCAAACAGCAGATTCATCCCCAAACTCATATTGGTGGCCTGTACGATCGCTATTTTTTGTGCGGCCTGATTCAGGAGGTCAAAATGCGATTTTGACAGCCCCGTCGTCCCCAAAACCAGTGCGATGCCGTGATCGCGGCAGTGATGGATAGAGGCCTGGGCGGCCTCCGGCAGCGAAAAATCGATCATCACATCGGCTTTTTTGGGAAACCCCGTTGTTAACGGGACATTCAAGCTCTCGATTCCTGCCAATAGGCCGGCATCTTTGCCCAGATCGGGGTGCTTGGGGTGCTCAGCGGCCGCGGCCAGCGTAAACACGCCATCCTCTTTTGCAAAGGCCAGTATGCGTTTGCCCATACGCCCGGCAGCGCCGTTGATGATCAAGCTCGACTGCATCGCGACTTCTCCTGAAGTTTTCTGATTGTCTTGGACGAAATTTGACGTATTATACAGGGGTTTTCTTGGTTTACAAGGTACGAACAAATTTAGCCGCTTAATGGTACAATAATGAACTCATGAATAATGAAAGGCAATAGTATGAAACGACAAATTACATCAGTAATTGTGGCTATATCGATGTTTGCGGGGTTGCTGATTACCGCCGGCTGTGAAACAAAAGCCCAAAGCGGCGCGTTGATCGGTACGGGTGTGGGGGCATTGGCCGGCCAAGCCATCGGCGGCAATACCACCGGCACGCTGATTGGCGCCGGCGC
>JBFZBE010000118.1:0-4591 GCA_041308685.1 Phycisphaerae bacterium | reverse complement strand
AAAAGGCCGCGCAGGCCTCCGCGCAGGCCGCCGAGGCCGCCGTGAAGGCGCAGGCCGAGCTGGAGGCCGCCCGCCAGCGTGCCCAGCAGGCCGCCGCACAGGCCGGCCAGGCCAGGCAGCAGGCCGAGGCCGCACAGGCCGAATACGAAAAGTTTAAGGCGGAAATTCAGCAGTTAATGCCTCCGGCAGAGCAGCCGCAAACACCGCAGCCGCCGCAGGAACCGGCGCAAGAACAGCCGCAGCCGCAAGAACCCGTACAAGAACAACCGGCTCAGCCGCAACCGCCGCAGGAATCGGCGGCTGCACAAGAACCGTCCAGTCCGCCGGCAGCTCCGGCAATCCCATAAGCGATGATGCAGAAAAAAGACAACTCGACCCTCTTGGAAATGTTGGCCTCCGCGACGCTGGCCGCCGCACTGGCGTGCGTATCCGGCTGCGGCGATTTTTTTGCGAGAAAGCCCACCGAGATACAGGCACAGTCGATCCTGCAGGAGCTTAGCCAGGTGCGCGAAAGCCCGAATCTGGACAACCCCGTTCCAGAGGTGTACCGTCAGCCGCCCACACGCATCGAAATTCGCGGAATGACACGGCTGTTTTATTACACCAAGCATCACCCCGCCACGCAGTTGGCCGCGCTGGTCAAAGAACAGCTCGCCGTCGATGCGGCGGTGAATCTGGCGACCAATCAGTTGGTGCTGTACTGCAATGACAATCCACAGGCCGACATGGTGGAAAACTACCTCAAGCTGATTGACGTACCGCCGGTGCAGATCAATATCGATTGTCTGATCTTAGAGCGGTTCGGCAGCACGACGATGGACTATGAAACGTCGATCATGATGCAGAACTTTCTGGGTGAAGAAATAACCGTCGGCGAGGAAAAAGGAACATTTTACGCCGGGGCCGTCAACGGCATACCTTACGGTATCAAAGGCGAGGACGGCGCGCGTGTGGTTCTTCCGGGGACTGCGGCGGATTATACCAATACGAATGTCGGCGAGTTGGTACTGCTCGATCCTGCCTTTCCCGGCGCATCACTGCGCGAGACCGAGCGCGCCAAGTTCGGAATGGATTTCGGCTATTGGATCAACAAAGGCGTTCCCGGCCATCAGGTGCGGATGCTGGTGGATGTGCTGACCTCGTCGGGCTATCTGAAAATCCTGCTCAACCCCACGCTGGAAACGGTCAACAGTCAGAAGGCGACGGTAACAATCAAGGACTTTACACCGGTTCAGGAGGTCAAGACCAGCTTGGGCGGGGCGGCCAGCGTCTATAACATCACCAACTACGTCTGGGTGGAGGACACCCTGACGGTTACGCCGTTTGTGTATTCGGACGGCTCGATCGGGCTGACGACCGACATCAAGATCGGCTCGCGCTCCAAACCCGAAGGCGTGGTGCAGCGGCCGATCATCACCGAGCGGTCGATCAATGTGGCCGAAAACCGCGTGCTGCCCGGCGAGAGCTTGATCATCGGCGGGATGCGTAAAAGCGAAAAACGCTCGGTCATTCGCGGGGTTCCGTTTTTTAAGGATTTGCCGATCATCGGCATTCTGTTTTCCAGCAAGGATTTTGAGGAAAAAGGCACCGAGATCATTTTCATTCTGACGCCGAGCATTTCTTCCGGCGGCAAAGAGAACGCCGATGTGATGCGCGACATTCGCACCAAGCACAGCACCCCAAAGGTCAAATCCGATTTCGGACAAGCGATCGGCGAGCCGTTTGCCGCCGGCAGCTACGGCCGGATGATCGAAAAACAGGCCGCCGACGCCGAATTGCGGCGTACCGAGGTGGAACTGGAACGCGAAAAGGCGATCAACCGCGCCAAGGCCGAAAAAGACCGTGCCGAAATCGCTGTTGCCGAGGCGGAAAAGCTGCGTACAAAAGCCCTGGAAATGGCCGCTACGGCACAAAAGGCCGGGCTTGACGCCCAGCAGGCATCCGTTGCCGCCGCCGCGGCCGCAACCGCCACCGAGGCGGAAAAGGCCAAAGCCGCCGCCTTGCAGCAGCAGCGCGACGCGGCCATCGCCGAGGCCGAAAAGACCAAACAGCAGGCCGCACAGGCCGCACAAGAGGCCGCGACCGCCGCCGAGCTTGCCGCCCAGCAGGAACTGACCGCGCAAGAGGCCGCCGCCCAACTCCGCGCCGCGCAGGAAGCTGCCCAAAAAGCCGCCGCCGAGGCCGAGCATGCCCGTGCCGAAGCCCAGCGCCGCGCCGAAGAAGAAGCCGCACGCCAGCGTGAGATCGAACGCCAAAAAGAGATCGAACGCCAGCAGGAACTCCAGCGGCAGCAGGAACTGGAGCGCCAAAAAGAGCTGGAGCGGCAGCAGGAATTGCAGCTCTAGCAGGAAGAGGCGCTGCGCCGCCAACAGGCCGAGCAGGAACCGCAGTAGAATTGACTATTGACTATTGATTATTTCTTTTTGAGAAAGATTTGAATCACAATGATGTCGGCGGGGGTTACGCCGGCGATGCGCAAGGCCTGGCCGAGCGTGGCCGGACGCAGGGCAGACAGTTTTTCACGCGCCTCAAACCGCAGGTGCGGAATGCTGTGAAAGTCCAACCCTGCCGGCAGTTTGATCTGCTCCAAATGCCGAAACCCCGCGATCTGCCTGTCCTGCCGCACCAGATACCCCTCGTATTTGCAGGCAATCGCCGCCGCTTCGAGAATTTCCCGCGTCAACCCCATGGCCGCGATGCCCGCGTCGGCGGTGAGGTCCTCGGCCAGCGGGTGGCCGGGCTGCCGGGCAAAGTCCCACAAGCTCTTGCCGGCGGTGCGGGTCTGCTTCATATAGGTTTCCAGTGTCTGCACCGCCTGCTGTTTGGCGCAGAAGCGTGTCCATCGCGGCTCATCCACCAGCCCCAGCTCGCGCCCGACGGGCGTTAGCCGCATATCGGCGTTGTCGCTGCGCAAGGTCAGGCGATACTCGGCCCGCGAGGTGAACATCCGGTACGGCTCGTCGATTTCGCGCGTCAGCAGGTCATCCACCAATACGCCCAGATACGCCTGATCGCGCTGCAGCACCAGCGGCTCCTTGCCGGCCAATTTCTGCACGGCGTTGACGCCCGCCAGCAGACCCTGTCCGGCGGCCTCTTCGTAGCCGCTGGTTCCGTTGATCTGCCCGGCCAAAAACAAGCCCGGAATGCTGCGCGTCTCCAAACTGGGCCAAAGTTGCGTCGCCGGGCAATAGTCGTATTCGATGGCGTAGGCGTAATGGACGATCCGTGCGCGTTCCGTGCCGGGCATCAGCCGCAGCATCTGCTCCTGAATGTCTTTGGAAAACGAGGTGCTGATACCGTTGCAGTAGATCGACGTGATCGCCTCGTCCTCCGGCTCCAGAAAGACCTGATGCCGTGTCTTTTCGGCAAAGCGCACGATCTTGGTCTCGATGCTCGGACAGTACCGCGGCCCGACCGATTGAATCTGCCCGGTGTACATTGGGGCGGTGTGCAGATTGTTGCGCATCAGGGTGTGCATTGGCTCGTTGGTGTAGGTGATCCAGCAAGGGATGCTGGGCCGGTCGATGCGGTCGTTCAGGAATGAAAACGGCACAGGGTCGTCGTCGCCGGGCTGGATCGTCGTCTTGTCGTAGTCCAGTGTCGCCCCGTCCAGCCGCACGGGCGTGCCGGTTTTGAGGCGTTTGACGGTCAGCCCCAGCGCGCGTAAGCTGTCGCTGAGGGCATTGCTGGCCGGCTCGTCCAGCCGCCCGCCCGGCCATTGTTCTTGCCCGCGGTGCAAGACACCGCCCAAAAACGTGCCGGTCGTCAAGATCACCGCCGGCGCGTCAAACGTCGTTTCGTCCTCGCACCGCAAACCGCAAACCCGCCCATCGCGGGTCAGTACCTCGGCGGCGGTATGCTCGGCAATCGTCAGGTTGTCGGCCGCCTCCAGCCGATGCCGGACATACTCCTGGTATTTGTATTTGTCGGCCTGGGCGCGGGGGCTTTGTACGGCCGGGCCTTTGGAGCGGTTGAGCATCCGGAACTGGATGCCCGTCGCGTCGGCGGCCCGGCCCATCAGCCCGCCGAGCGCGTCGATCTCGCGGACGATCTGCCCCTTGCCGATGCCCCCGATGGCCGGATTGCACGACATGTGCGCGATCGTGCCCGCCGACAGCGTCACCAGCGCCGTCCGCGCCCCCATGCGGGCGGCCGCGTGAGCCGCCTCCGCGCCCGCGTGCCCCCCGCCCACCACCACGATGTCGAAGTCCCGCGTCATGCGGGCATTCTAACACTTCGCCCGCGCTTCCCCTCACTGCGTGTCCGTGTCTCCGCGCCTTCCCTCTTCCCACTTCCTCTACCGCCGCCGGCGGCGCAAGGCCGCCAGCGCGCCGGCCGCCAGGAACAGAGTGAACTTCGCCGGAGATAGGAGTATTCTGATCGCATGTTCGAACAGGCCTTCAGGAACATCGACGACGTACTCCGGAAAGAGGCGGGCTGCACCACCGAACTGGATTACACCGAGCAGACTTCGTGGCTGCTGTTCCTGAAGTACCTCGACGGGCTCGAGCAGGACCTCGCCGACGAGGCCGCGCTCGAGGGCAAGACCTACACCTACCTCCTCGACTCAAGATCGAAGAGCGTCGTGTAG
>JBFZBE010000117.1:0-3381 GCA_041308685.1 Phycisphaerae bacterium | reverse complement strand
GCATCGAAACGCTGCTGGGGCTAAGCAAGATGCTGGCCGATACGCACCTGCCGCAAGTGCCGCGGGAGAAATTGCGGAGCATCGTGGAGAGAGACAGCTTGGCGGCGCTAAAAGTCAAAAGTTAAAAGTCAAAAGTCAAAAGTGAGGATGCGGCGTTGCCGCGGCTATTTTTACATTTTACGTTATGGTTTTAGGTTTTTGATTTTACATTTTAAATGCGTTTCAAAAACCGTATCGCAGGAAATTGGAGTGATCGCGTCATGACGCGGCAGCGTTGGGGCAGTAAGCTGGGGGTGATACTGGCGGTAGCCGGCAGCGCAGTGGGTCTGGGCAATTTTCTGCGGTTTCCCAGCGTGGCGGCCGACAACGGCGGCGGGGCGTTTATGATCCCGTATTTTGTGTCGTTTTTGCTGCTGGGTCTGCCGCTGATGTGGATCGAGTGGACGATCGGTCGGTTCGGCGGCGGCTTTGGCCACAGCACCGCCCCGGGGGTATTCGATACAATGTGGCAAAAAAGCCGCTTCATCAAATACTTCGGCGTGATGGGGATTTTCGGGCCGGTGGTTATTTTTGCCTGGTATATCTATGTTGAATCGTGGCTGCTTGGCTACAGTGTCTTTGCCGTTACCGGTAAGTACACCGCCTGCAGCGATGCGGCGGGGATGACCGAGTTTTTGCGGGGCTATCAAGGCCAGACGCCGAACAGTTATTTCGGCGGCATCGGCACGGCCTATCTGTTTTTTCTTCTGACGTTCGCGATCAACATTGTTGTGCTGGGTTTTGGTATCAGTCGAGGCATCGAGCGGTTTTGTCTGTGGGCGCTGCCGCTGCTGCTGATTATCGCAATTGTGCTGGTCGTTCGTGTGCTGTCGCTGGGAACGCCCGACCCATCGGCGCCGGACAATAACATCCTTAACGGGCTGGGATTTCTGTGGAACCCGGATTGGAGCAAACTGTGGGAGCCGCACGTCTGGCTGGCGGCGGCCGGGCAGATTTTCTTTACGCTCAGCGTGGGCTTCGGCGTGATACTGACGTATGCCAGCTACCTGCGGCGCAACGACGATGTGGCGTTGTCCGGCTTAACGGCGGCAACGGCCAATGAGTTTGCCGAGGTCGTCCTGGGCGGCAGCATCGTCATTCCTGCGGCCTTTGTTTTTCTCGGCACCGCCGGCATTCAGAGTGTTGTCAGTCAATCCCCGGTTGACCTGGGGTTTATTACGATGCCGCTGATTCTGGGCAAGATGGCGTTCGGACAGGTGTTCGGTTTTTTGTGGTTCTTTCTGCTGTTTCTGGCCGGCGTAACCAGTTCGATCTCACTGGCGCAGCCGGCGATCGCGTTTTTGGAGGATGAATTTAATCTGGCGCGGCGCGAGGCGGCGGTGTTGTTTGCGGTCATCACATTTCTGCTGACCCAGCCGGTCATCTTTTTTCTGGGCAACGGTGTGATGGGTGAGATGGACTTTTGGGGCACCAATGTTTGTCTGGTGGTGTTTGGAACCATCGAGGTCATCCTGTTCGGGTGGGTCTTCGGCATCGACCGCGCCTGGACGGAACTGCACACCGGTTCAGACATCCGCATTCCTGCGTTTTATCGCTTCATTATCAAATACATTACGCCGCTGATGCTGCTGACGATTTTGGGGACGTGGGTTTACAACGACTGGAAAGCGCAGTTGTTTTTGGAAAACGTCAAAGACGCCGACAAGCCGATCGTGCTGATGACGCGCGTCGGGCTGGCAGGGCTGTTTGTGTTTTTGCTGCTGATGGTGCGGATCGTCTGGAAGCGCCGCCCGACTGCCGAACAGGAGAACCCGCAATGACCGCCGCCGGATGGATTTTTATGCTGACCAGTTGGGGTGTGATCGTCGGGCTGTTCGGCTTTACGCTGGTGCGGACGCTGACGGCCAAAACACAGAAACCGGAACAGACCGCTATTGGCTCATCCGATGCCGCATCCGGTCGATCGCGACCGCCAGCACAATAATTGCGCCGGTTATGATTTCCTGTATCCAGTTGGGCAGCCCCATCTGCGAACAGCCCGAGCGGATGACGGTCATAATCAGCGCACCGACAAGCGTGCCGAACACGGACCCTTCGCCCCCGCTCAGCGAGCCGCCGCCGATGACCACCGCGGCAATGACATCCAGTTCCAAACCGGTCGCAACGGTCGGATCGCCGACGCTCAGACGCGAAAACTGCAATATGCCCGCCACACCGGCCATAAACCCGGCAATCGTATAAACGATCAGCTTGACACGTTCGACGGCGATGCCGCACAGCCGCGCCGCCTGCTCATTGGAACCGATCGCATAGATGTGCCGCCCCAGACGTGCGTATTTGAGCAGGACAAACACCGCCGCCGACAGGACGATCAATATCCATACGCCCGGCGCCAAAAACCCCCATTGCTGCTGGGCGGCGGCCGGAGCGAGCAGCTCGTTCAGACACGACAGGGGCGCATCGATTTTTTGCTGATTGGCCAGCCCTTTGGCCGCGCCGCGAATGATCAGCAGCGTCCCCAGAGTGACGATAAACGGTACGACCTTAAAGCGGGTGATAATCAGTCCGTTGGCACACCCGCAGGCGGCGGCGATTGCCAGTGTGGCCGTCGCCGCCAGCAGGGCGCCGCCGAACCCGACCGACAGCGACAGCACATCCGCCTCGGCGGCGGCCTGCCCCTGTCCTGCCAGCACGGCCAGCAGCTTGGCGACAATCACCGTACACATGGCCACCACCGAGCCGGTGGACAGATCGATGCCGCCTAAAATAATGACCAGCGTCATTCCCAGTGCCGCTGCGCCGACAATCGCGGTCTGGCGGGCGATGGTCTCCAGCGTGCGCGTCGTCGCAAAGCTGTCCGGTCCGAACACGGCCAGCAGGCCGTATATCATCAACAGCCCCAGCAAAGGGCCCAGTTGGTTCAGCCGTCTGAACAAATGAAGTTTACGCTGCTGCTGTTGTATATCCACGAGCGTCGGCTCCTTTTTTATGTCGTTCATATACCTGTTATTCAATCGGACAATAGTTGAACATCAACGTTTATACGCCACCTGCCGCTCCGGTCGCTTCCAGCATGATGGATTGCTGCGTAACCGATGCGATCGGATGCGGGGGATTCAGCCGCCCGCGGCACATGACGGCGATGCGGTCGCAGACGCCGAACAGTTCGGGCAGATAACTGCTGACCATCAGCACGGCCTTGGGCGGTATTTTGTTTTGCGGATCGCCGCAGGCCAGCTTATCGATGCACTCATAGATCAGCCGTTTGCTGACCACATCGATGCCGCGCGTCGGCTCATCGAGCAGCAGCACATCCACATCGTGATACAGCAGCCGTGCCAGCGCAACTTTCTGCTGATTGCCGCCGGACAGATTGACCAC
>JBFZBE010000116.1:0-5097 GCA_041308685.1 Phycisphaerae bacterium | reverse complement strand
GTGACGCCTGATGAGATCGGCGACCCCAATGCCCTGCGGCTGACAACTACACTGAACGGCCAGGTTGTTCAGGATTCGCGTACATCGTATATGACCGGCTCGGTTTATGAGATTATTCATTTTCTCTCGCAGGGTACGACACTGCTGCCGGGAACGGTGATCCTGACCGGCACTCCCGAAGGCGTCGGCTGGGCGCGAACGCCCAAGCTGCTGCTGGAGCATGGTGATACCGTGTGTGTATCGATTGAGGGGGTCGGCGAGCTGGTCAACCCGGTCATTCGGCAAAAGCAGGGATAAGATGAACACAGTGCGAATCGGTCTTGCGGGGGCGGGGTTTGCGGCGCGCTATCAAATGGCCTGCCTCAGGCGGGTCTATGGTGCAGCGGTGCAGATCGCCGGGGTGTATGCACCGCACCGCCCGCGGCGTCAGGCATTTGCCGAGGCGCATCAGATTGCGGCGTTTGACGATTTAGACGCACTGATCGCTGCGTCGGACGTCGTATCGATTTGCAGTCCGCCGTATGCGCATCAGGAGGCCATTTGCCGCGCTGCCCAGGCCGGGCGGGGGGTGATCTGTGAAAAACCGCTGACGGGGTATTTTGGTCCGCCGGGGGCCGACGATGCCTACCGCGGCGATCGCGACGGCAAGGCCGCGATGCTTGCGGCGGTGATGGAGCGTCTGGCACACATTAAACAGACCGTCGAGCGTGCGGGGGTGTTTTTCGGTTATGCCGAAAATTTTGTCTATGCCATGAGCGTTCAGAAAGAAGCCGGGATTGTCCGTCAGACATCCGCTCAGATTCTTCGCATGGTCGGGGAAGAGTCGCACAGCGGGTCGGCCTCGCCGGTGTACGGCATCTGGCGGTATGCCGGCGGCGGGTCGCTGATCGGCAAGGGGGTGCATCCGCTGGGGGCGATGCTGTATCTTAAGCGGCTTGAAGGGCTGTGCCGCACAGGCCGTCCCATTCGTCCCAAAACAGTCTCGGCGCGGGTGCATCAGCTTACACGGCTGCAAGGGTACGACGACCGGTCGTTTCTTCGTACGGATTATCATGATGTTGAGGATTACGGCCTGATGCATATTGTTTTTGAGGATGGGACGGCGGCTGATGTCGTTACCAGTGAGGTTGTTCTGGGCGGCATTTATGACTACGTCGAGGTGTTTGCCAACAATCATCGTACCCGGTGTGCAATCAGTCCGGTGCATCTGGCCGATGCATACAATCCCGGTGATGAGCGTTTCAAGGAGGTATATCTGGTCGAAAAATGCTCCACACAGAAGGGCTGGTCGCCGGCGGCGCCGGATGAAAATCTGACGATGGGGTATCAGCAGGAATTTCAGGATTTTGTGTCGTGTTTTGCGGCCGGTCAAGACCCGCAGTCGGGTTTGCCGCTGGCGCTGGATGTGACCGCGGCGGTTTATGCGGCATATCTGTCGGATGAACAAAAAGGAACGGAAATCGAAATTCCGTTATTGTAGCGGAGAACGGATTATGCAAATGTCTCAGTTAAAAGTCGGGCTGATCGGTCTGGGGCATCTTCATCCGCGGCAGTATATGCCGCTGTTTGAAAGCTGTCCGCTGACGCGCGTCACGGCGGTCAGCGAACACAGCGAAGAGCTGCTCAAGAGTTTTTGTCAGGATTTCGGCGTCAAGGGATATACCGATTACCGCAAGATGATCGCCGAAGAGCGGCTGGACATCGCGGCGATCTTTCTGCCGCATTATCAGTGTGCCCAGGCCGCTGTGGAATGCGCCCGCCGAAAGATACACCTGCTGGTCGAAAAGCCGGCCGCCGAAAGCGCTGCGGCGGCTCGGCGAATCGTTCAGGCCGTCGAAGAACACAAGGTGAAATTCACCACCGGCTACTGCTGGCGGTATCATCCGGTCATCGCGGCGATGAAAGAGGCGATTGCGCGGGGCATTATCGGGCCGGTTATGTCGGTCGAGGCGCGTCTGGCGGCCGGCCGTGTGGATCGGTATATCAAGGGCAATTCCGGCTGGATGCTCGAAAAGAACAAATCGGGCGGCGGGCCGATGTACAACCTCGGTGTGCATTGGATCGATGTGCTGGGATATCTGCTGAGTGACCGGGTTGCGGAAGTCTGCGCAGTGCATACCCAGTCATCGTCAGCGTATGATATCGAGGACAGTTCGGCGGCGCTGCTGCGGTTTGCCGGCGGGCCGATCGGCGTGCTGACCACCAGCTATATTGTGCCGGACTGTTTTCCCAACGGCCGAGACCTGTATCTGGGTGTTAAAGGCACTTGCGGAGCGCTGAGTTATGCCCCCCGCTATGAAGGTGAAAAAGGGTCCGGCAGCGTCAGTCAAACGGATGTGCTGGAGATGTACAGTGACGCCGAGGCGATGGCCGGGGCGTCGGCAAGGCAGATCGCCTTTCAGTTGGACAAGGTGTCCGGCTATTCGGGCTTTATGGGAAAAGCGTATATCGAGGGGTTTGCCAAGGCGATTCTCGAAGACAAAACACCACTGATCACCGCCGCTGAGGCGCTGGATGTTTTGAATGTGGTGGAGGCAATCTATCAATCCGGAACGGAAAAAAAATGGATAAAGGTGCAGGTATGAAGGTCGTTGTAACCGATTATATAGAAGAAAATCTGGACTGGGAAACGCAGACGCTGGCGGCGCGGGGCATCGAGCTGGTCTGCTGTCAGTTGAAGTTTCGCCCTGAAGAGGAGGTCTATCAGGCCGTCAGTGACGCCGATGTGATCGTGGTCAATATGGTCAAGTTTCCCGCCTCGCTGATCGGGCGGCTGACGCGATGCGGGCTGATTATTCGGCATGGTATCGGCTATGACAATGTGGACGTGGATGCCTGCACCCGGCAGGGGATTCAGTTTGCCTATCAGCCGGATTACTGCAAGATTGACGTGGCCGAACACGCCATTGCGCTGCTGTTTGCCTGCGGGCGGAAAGTGTCCTGGAGTCGCCGGACGCTGGAGGCATCCAGCGCCGCCGGACAGTGGGATTTTTCGGGGCTATTTCCGATCTATCGTCTGGAGGGCAAGACCGTCGGGATCCTCGGTGTCGGACGCATCGGCAGCCGCGTGTTTGCCAAGCTCAAATCGTTCGGCTTTCGGCTTATCGGCTGCGATCCCTATCTGAGCGACAAGCGCAGACAGGCGATAGACGGGATCGAGTGGGTGGATATGGATACGATGTTTCGGCTGTCCGATTATCTGACGATTCATACGCCGCTGAACACCGAGACCCGCCATGTCGTCAATGCCCGCACGCTGTCGCTGATGAAGCCGACGGCGTATGTGATCAATACGGCCCGCGGCGGGATGGTGGACACGGCGGCGCTGACGGCGGCGCTGAAGCAGAAAACGATCGCCGGTGCGGCGATCGATGTCTTTGAGGTTGAACCGCCTTCACCCGAACTGGAGCTGTTCGGGCTGGATAACGTGATTCTTACACCGCATATCGGCTGGGCGTCCGAAGAGGCCGGCTGGGAGATTCGAAAGAGCATTGTGGATGATATTCTCGCCGCATCGGAAGGCAAAGACGCCCGATGTGTGGTGAACTCCATTCGAAAAGGACAGACAAAATGAGTACGGTATCGATTAAAACCCCGATCCCTGGCCCCCAAAGTCAGTCGCTGATGGATGTCTGGCATCGCTGTGAGGCCGATGTAGTCGGTTATCAGGCCCCGATTGTCTGGAAGTCGGCGCGGGGGTGTGTGGTAGAGGATGTGGACGACAACCGATTTATTGACTGGACATCGGGTGTGCTGGTGACCAACGTCGGACATTGCCATCCGCATCTGGTCGCAGCGGTTCAGCGGGCGGCCGAGGATCTGCTGAACAATTATGAATGTGCCAACACATGGCGGATTGAGGCAGCTCGGCGGCTGGTCGCGGCCCTGCCCGGACATCTGGATAAATGTTTTTTTCTGAGTACCGGTTCGGAGGCCATCGAAGGGGCGCTTCGGCTGATGAAACGCAAAAGCGGCAAATTTGAAATCCTCAGTTTCGAAGGCGGCTTTCACGGCCGAACGCCCGGAGCGGCCTCGGTCGGCGGGATGGCCGGGCCCAAACGCAATTATGGTCCGACGATTCCCGGCTCGATTCGCGCAATCTATCCCAATCCTTATCGGGACGAGCTGGGGCTGTGCGATGAGAAGTCCGGATTCAAACGCTATTTTGACTATCTCGACAATGTTATTATGGCCAATTCCACCGGCTCGCTGGCCGGTGTGATCGTCGAACCGTATCAGGGCGCCAGTGGTTTTATCGTGCCGCCGGCGGGCTGGCTGCGGCGGTTATTTGAATGGGCCAAGACCAATGGTCTGTACTTTACGCTCGATGAGGTGCAGTCATCGTACGGCCGAACCGGCAAAATGTGGGCGATGGAGCATGAAAACATTCAGCCCGACGTGGTCGTATTGGGCAAAGGCATCGGCAGCGGTGTGACGGTGTCGGCGGTCTGTGCGACCTCAGAAATGTTTGCCTGTCTGAAAAAAGGCGAGATGAGCAGCACCTACGGCGGCAACCCGATTTCCAGTGCGGCTGTTACGGCAGTTCTGGACATTTTTGAAAAGGAAAATCTGGTTGCCAATGCCGCCGCGATGGGCGATTATCTCAGGCAGGGGTTGTTGAAAATCGCCGCCCGCTGCCCGTATCTGGGCGATGTACGCGGGATGGGGCTGGTCATGGGGCTGGAGTTTGTTGCCGACAAGACCTCTAAAATGCCGGCACCACAGTTGATTCGTCCGGTGATCGACGGCTGTGCAGCGCGAGGGCTTTTGGTCGGGTCGGTGGGGATGTACGGTAATGTGATTCGCATTGCGCCACCGCTGGTGATCACCAAAGAACTGGCCGACGAGAGTTTGGCGATTCTGGACAGTGTGCTTTCGGGGCTGAAACTCTAAGAGGTCTTCATGATCACACAGGAACATATCAGACAAGCCGCCGAGGCGATCGCCCCGGATGTACAGCGGTTTTTGTCCGGGCTGATTCAGATACCGTCCATATCGGGTCAGGAACAAGCGGCGATGGAATATCTCTATGAGGCGTTCTGCCGACTGAATGTATCGATTGAAAAAGTGCCGCTGTCGGATGCGATCAAGGCCGAC
>JBFZBE010000115.1:0-2677 GCA_041308685.1 Phycisphaerae bacterium | reverse complement strand
CTTCAGGCAACGATTGAAATGCAGCACGAAGGGATCGTTTTTGTGACTGAAAATGCTGCGATTTGCCTGTTGTGTGTGCATCCGGCACAGATCACACCGACGCCAACATTTCAAGAGTATATCGACTCGTTCGAATGGTTAGACACCGCGACACATTGATGATGCATCGTCAAAGAAAAAAAAGACAGAATAAAAAGCTCCAAAGAATAAAATTGAAACGCGGATTACGCTGATTTCACTGATTTTTTACCATGAAGAACATGAAGTTTTTTTCTTCATTCTTGATTCTGACTTCTGACTTCGGTGTAATCCCCTCTGTCAGCGGGATGCCTGCATTTTTTAATTATTACTTTCTATTCGGGAAAGTAAACCGGCACTTTCGCTTCAAAAGTCAGCGACAGCCCGGTTACAGGATGCGTAAAGCAGATCGATCGTGAATGCAGCAGGAGATGGTCATAGCCGTCGCCGCCGCTTTTGCCGTATTTTTTGTCGCCGACGACGGGGTGTCCGGCATCGGCCATTTGTACCCGGATTTGGTTCTTGCGGCCGGTCATCAGCGTAATGTCCAAACGGCTGAACGGGCCGATTTCATCGCATACCTTATAGGCCGTCTGTGCCAGCTTGCCTTTTTCCGCATCCTTTGTGGAATAGACCACATACGCTTTGTTCTCGGCCAGATAAGAAGTCAAAACGCCCTCCTTCTTTTCCCAGCGGCCATGCACCACGGCAAGGTATTTCTTTTCCGTCTGCTTCCACTGATCCATCAGCCGCTCCTTGGCCTGTTCGCTTTTGGCAAACAGGAGCACGCCGGAGGTCTCCCGATCCAGCCGATGGACGATAAAAATCCGATTCTTCGACTTCGGCTGTCCTTTTTTTACATAATCGGTCAAGAGGCAGTAGGCCGTCCCCGTCTTGCGGGTGTCCGTCCCCATCGTCAGCATCCCCGCCGGTTTATCAACCACGAGGATCGCGTTGTCCTCATAGAGGAGCGCCAGCCCTTTTGGTAAATGTCCGCGGGCGGGGTGTTTTTTCTTCGACATAGGGCCTGTATCTCTTTTTCTATCGTCAACTTAAAAATGCTGCCAATCATTATATACCATACCGCCACATTATCAAGCGGCGGTCATTGTGTTGGCCCACCGGCGGATAAAATGTTACAAAAAAACAGTTGCTATTTTCGATATGGGCAGTATAATTTTTGCCTCGAGCGTAAAAAAGATGCAATGGGTCTCGAACAGACCTGCGATAAATACTTGAATAAACAGGAGTTAGCTGTGAAAAATCACCGTAAGAGCTTGGCCAAGCGTGCCCGCAAGAGCGGCTTCCTTACCCGTCAGCGGACGAGCAAAGGCCGCGCCATCAACAATCGTAAACGCAGTTCCGGCCGCACCGTCGGGGTCAAACGCAGCTTTACGTAATCGTCCGGCCGCATTTTACCATTCGTATTGGCAATAGTTACAGTAATAGCGCGGGGCAGAGTGTGCTTGCATCGCCGGCCGGATGACGGCCTTTTTGGCCTGTACCCGACATAACAGCTCCGATGTCAGCTCCGGCTGGCCGTACACGATTTCGGCAATGTCGGTCGAGCCGCATTTGGGACACCGCAAATTGTCGCTGCCATTCGTCATATTTCGCTGCCGCCGGAATGCAGACTGAAATGCCGAAAAAATGCAACTTTTGCCTTTTTTCGGCGGATTTTTCTTGCTATAATCAGCGTTTACTGCTAACTTCCGCAGTCTTTTAATAACGAGTGAGTAGCTCAGTCGGTAGAGCAACTGCCTTTTAAGCCGTAGGTCCGGGGTTCGAGTCCCCGCTCACTCATTTACCTGTGCAAAACAACATCCGCAACATCCTCTTTTTCTCTGCCAGCCGAGGTTCTGTGTTTATCCCCGTCCGGCGGCAATAATGCCGTCCAGGCAGATTTGCGACCAGGTTTCCATCGTATCGCGCACGGCCAACAGTTCGGCAAGCGTCATAAAACCCAATTGGGTGATCATCTGCTCGCGGCGGGCAACGGCGTCATTATCCACTGTCCAAACGTGGACGACCCCCAGATGCACACTGCCGACGGGGTTGGAATCGTCGTTGAGCAAGGCGACAATGCGGTCGGTATAGCCGGCCTGGATGTCGATCTCCTCTTGAACTTCGCGTTTGACGGCATTGAAATAGGTTTCGCGCAGATCGCCGAACAAGGCCATTTCATCGACGGGGTTGATATGGCCGCCGATGCCGACCGAGCGATTGCCGACCAGCCGCGTCTCGCCGGCGCGCTTGCCGCGGACATAGCTGAGATACCGATCGCCGCAACGAATCAGCACATAGGGAATGAGCTGTTTGAATGTCGGGTCGTTTTCCGCCGCCGGACGCGGCATAAACCGGGCGACGCCGGCGGCAAAGAGCCGCTCCAGCCGTCCCTGTACGTCAAAACACAGCCCCTGAAACATCCCGCCGGCCTGTTCGACCGTCGCCCGTGCGACCACCAGTACCTGTTCGTCCTGCGCCATGATTCAATCCATAATCGATAGTCAATAATCCATAGAAAAACGAATGATACACTGTATCGCAGGATGGCGGCCAGGTCAAGTGTCGATTACAGATTCAGCGGCACGCCGGCCTTGGCGGCCTGTTGGGCGATGACCTCGATGACGCGCCGGTTGTCCGGGGCAAGAATCGCCCC
>JBFZBE010000114.1:0-2776 GCA_041308685.1 Phycisphaerae bacterium | reverse complement strand
GCCTCGCTGAACGCCGCAAGCTGCGCCTTGCCTTGATGCCCAAACCGGTCGCCAATCCCCATCGATAACTTTTCAAGCCGCATCTTCATATCTCTAAACCTTTTACCGTAATTATCCAACAGTATTATTGCATTTTGAACGATTAATCGAACAGTCAAACGGCTAAAATCCGAAGCACGAAATCCGAAATACGAAACAAATTCAACATTCAAATGACAAAACAAAAAAGCAACACAACCGCTGGATTGGGCAGCCTGTCGCCCAAACAGATGTTTTTGTCATTTTGTATTTTCGAATTTCGGATTTGTTTCGTATTTCGCGATTCGATATTCGAATTTTACTACAAACGTTCGATTACTCTTTAAAAGACCAATAGAAATACCTCACGCATTGAGGTATTATATCACAAGGGTTTTCTTTTTCCAGTTAAAATTGCACCCTGTCGATAAAAAAAGAGCTGCGGGCGGTTGCCCACAGCTCTTAACCTTATCAAAATAAATGGGTTACAGTGTTCGTTTGCGGCGCAGCCAGCCGACGACACACGTTCCTGCACCCACCAGCAGCAATGCGCCGGGCGCCGGAATGATCGTAGCGCCGACGCTGACCCTATCGACACCGAGGATGGATTCGAACGTTCCATCCCAATCGAACGCCGAAAACCGCAGTTCATACGTCTGCGTTTTCGGCAATTGGTAGGACAATGTCAGCCAGCCGCTGGTCGTCGAGGAACGGTCGAACAGCTCGATGGTTCCATCGGCGCTGGACAGCTCGGCCATGGCCCTGTCCCACTGCGCAGTCGGCGATTCGGTTTCGGGCAAATCCGCATCGTTGAAATCAAAGTAGTAATCAAACCGCAGATAATCGCCGGCAATCCCTTCAAAGGAGCGGCTCATCTGCGAGCTTGCATACGCATCGCTGTCGGTCGTCCACAGAGAAGCGAAATACGCCCCTTCCGTCGGCAGCCAGTTTCCGTTCAGCCCGAGATTGCGGGCATACTCAAAGTCCACTGCCTGCACCGGACCCGACGCGGTCCAGCCGCCCAAACCGGTTTCAAATCCATCTGTAAAGGCCGCCCAAGCACCGGACGAACCCATCAGCAAGCCAACCATAGCCAGCCATCGCATCACACTCTTCTTGTTCATAGTCGTACTCCTGTAATAAAATGGTTTAACAGCGTTTTATTTCATTCCCCAATGATCAGGGTTTGACCTGTACCGTATCGAAGCCGCTGATGTCCGTGCCGGCGGTAGTCTTGCCGGTCAGGATGCCGACGGTATCGCCCATCTGGAAACCGCACTTGAATGTGAGGAATCCATACAAGGCGTCTTTGAAGCCGTCGCCATTGACATCTTTGAGGGTCGGGGCTTTGGTCGCCGCCGCCTGCGTGCCGGAACGTCCGAACCGCACGGTCGCATGGTTAATGCCGGCGACGTTGAAATTGGCGCCGCCAAAGACCACCACGGGGATCGTATAGTTTCGGCTCAAATAAACGATATTCGGCACACGTCCCGGATAGATATCCAGATTAACCGGTATCACCGGCGAAATAACCGTTACAAACGCCGTATCGATGTCATTTTCTCCAAAGCTGTCTTCCACTTTGAGACTGACCGGATATTGCGTTCCCACAGCCGCGCCTGCCGCCGCACAAAACTGTGCGGTTTGGCCGACGGCATCGTCGAACTCGCCGTCGTTGTCAAAATCCCACAGATACGACACGATCATATCGCCGGGGTCGATCTCATAGGACCCACTGCCGTCCAGCGTTACACAGCCGCCCGGGAAGACCACATACGGCCCGCCCGCATCGGCCACTGGAGCATGATCGCCGACATCAACCGTTACAATATCGGTCGAGATATCACAGCAGGAATCAAAATCCTGTGTCGGTTCATCGCAGACGCGTACCCGCACAGCGCCGGTGAACGGCGCATTCCACGTCCAGCACGGCTTGATGCCAACGGCGTCGCTGGCCTGACCGAAGCAATCGGCATCCTCGGCGCCAAACAAGCCATCGCCGTCCAAATCCCAAGCGTAGGAGGCGATCGCATTGTCCGGATCCCACGAACGCGACGCATCCAGACACAGTTGCACATTCACAAACCCGCGGTACACCCCGCCTCCGACGGCCGGATATGCAAACGCATGCGGACAATGCGGCGGTTCGTGGATATTGACATTACACAGATAGACGTCTATTTCGCCTTCGCTGTCTGTTACACGCAGCGCAACCGGGATATTCAGTTCATTGTAGTTCAGTGGATCCGGATCGCTGATGCCCGGAAGCACCACTTGCGTCAGTCCCGTAAAGGCCGCATCGGGCGTAAAGACGCCGTTGTAATCGATATCCCATTCGTAGTTGACGATCTGTTTTTTGCTGTCGGGATGATAGGAGCAGGAGCCATCCAGCGTAATCGTCTGGTCAAAGTTGTACTCCTGTTCTTCGCAATCGCAGATGACCGCGCGCGGCGGGATGATCGTTACGCCCTTGAGCAGCACCAGCACGCGCCAGCCGGTGGAGAATTGGTTGTAAACCGGATTGGACCCGACCACATCATCCCACTGGCCGTCGGCCTGCTGAGTGACGACGCAATACGAAGCCAGCCCCTGCTGCGTCTGTCCGGTCGGGGTGTAATACCAATCGAACTGGTTGCTCGTCTGGCCGGGAGGCGTAGCCCAGTAGGCATACTCCGTAACCTTTGTGATATCCGGATTCGGAATTCGGAACGCCTTCATCACACCATACATTCCATAACTGTTGCCGCGAAGGGTGGTA
>JBFZBE010000113.1:0-7616 GCA_041308685.1 Phycisphaerae bacterium | reverse complement strand
GGCGGAGCCAAAGGCCAATTCCTCGCTCTGCGCTGTGCCGGCCAGAATGTACGAGGCCGTGCCCATCGAGCCGCCGATCAACACCGGCTGGCCAACGGCGCGGTACTCGCTTGGCAGTTCTTCTCGCCCCGGCCCCAGCACGCGCGTCGCACCTTTACGATGCACAAACAGCCGCTTGGGCGTACCATCGATGTCGTGTTCTTCCTCCTGGCATTTGTTGTGCGAAACATCGTACAGCAGGTGAATGTCGGCGCGCGGAGCGAGCTTTTCAAACACCTCCCGCACCAGATGCGTCAGTATCTGCCGATTGGCCAGCGCACAGTTGATGCCCGCCCGCATCGCGCCCAGATAGCGCTTGCCCAGCGGCGACAGCAGCGGGGCGCAGGCCAGCTCCTTTTCGGGCAGTGTAATGCTGTGCGATGCGGCGGCCTCGGCCATCGATTTGAGATAGTCGGTGCCGATCTGATGACCCAGCCCGCGCGAACCGCAATGGATGCTCACAACAATATCGCCTTCAGCAAGACCAAAGGCCGCCGCCGCCGCGGTGTCGTAAATTGTCGTAACCTGCTGGATTTCCAGATAGTGATTGCCGGAGCCGAGCGTACCCATCTCCTCAAGCTGGCGCGTCTTGGCCTGCGGCGAAACGGCCGCCGGCTCGGCACCTTTGACCACGCCGCCGGATTCGATGAAGCGCAGGTCATCCGGTCGGCCAAAGCCGTTTTCTACCGCCCAGCGGGCGCCTTCGGCCAGCACATCATCCAAACGTGCGGCGGACAGCTTAAGCCGTCCGGTGCTGCCGACGCCGGCGGGAATTTTGCGAAACAACCCCTCGGCCAGCGGCTCGGCAAGTCGTTCCATCGCGTCGGCCTTTAATCCGGTATGCAAAGTCCGCACGCCGCAGGCGATGTCAAACCCCACGCCGCCGGCGCTGATGACCCCTCCCTGTGCAGGGTCAAACGCCGCTACGCCCCCGATGCAAAAGCCATAACCCCAGTGGGCATCGGGCATTGCCATCGAGGCCTTGACGATACCCGGCAGCGACGCGACATTGGACACCTGGCGAATGACCATCTCGTCCAGATTGTCGATAATCGTCTCGGAGCCGAAAAGCACGCCCTCAACCCGCATCGCCCCGCTTTGCGGAATAATCCAGGTTGTGGCACTTTTTTGTTTGAGTTGTTTGCGATCCATAATTAGATGTTTATAATATAAACAACCCTCTGCTTACCATTTTCTTAATTAAAACAAAAATGATCCTAAAAAACAACCTTTTAAGAAATCTTACCACAATATCGAGCGGGAAAATTGTGGGCTTGGGGTTGCTATCGAAGGCATTTTCTGGTAGAATCAGCTATTGAGATTGTGACAGGGGAGCGGCCGGCAGGAATGTCTGCGCCGCTGAGAGTTCGCCGCGGGCGTAACCCTTTGAACCTGATCCGGCTAATACCGGCGAAGGGAGGCACAAAAAATGGATTTATTTTTGTGGCCTCTGCGTATTGCGCGGGGGCTTTTTTTTTGGAATGCGACGCGAAACAAAAGCCGAGCCGCGCGAGCGGCCGGATTGCGACACCCACAGGGGTACGCTTTATCGGGCAGCTTGCGCTGCTGCGCTTTTACTAAAAAGGGAAACATAGAATGGCTATTGGCCTCAACATCAATGGCACGGTAAAAACGTTCGATGCGGCAGCATGTCCGGCGACGCTGGCCGAACTGCTGGTGCAGATGAAGATCGATCAGGCGACGGTCGTTGCCGAGATTGACGGGGTGATTGTGCCGCGCGATGCGTTTGCGACGGCACGGCTGGCCGATGGAATGATACTGGAACTGGTGCGGTTTGTGCCGGGAGGATAAACGCGGATGGATGAACTGAAGATTGCGGACAAAACGTTTTCGTCGCGGCTGCTGGTCGGCACGGGCAAGTTTGCCTCCAATGCAGCGATGGTACAGGCGATTGCCGCCAGCGGTTCGCAGGTGGTAACGGTCGCGCTGCGGCGGGTCGATATCGAAAATGAAAACGATAACCTGCTGTCGGCCATCGACCGCAGCAAGTATCTCTTGCTGCCCAACACCTCTGGCGCACGGGATGCCGCCGAGGCCGTGCGGCTGGCACGGCTGGCGCGGGCGGCCAGCGGCATCCACTGGGTCAAGCTGGAGGTAACGCCCGATCCGTATTATCTGCTGCCGGACGGCGAGGAAACGCTCAAGGCCGCGACATCGCTGGTCAAAGAGGGCTTTGTGGTGCTGCCGTATATGAACGCCGACCCGATCCTGGCCAAGAAACTTCAGGACGCCGGCTGCGCGACGGTGATGCCGCTGGCCAGCCCCATTGGCTCCAATCAGGGATTGAAAATGCGGTCGTCGATCGCAATCATCATCGAGCAGGCGACTGTGCCGGTGGTGGTCGATGCGGGGCTGGGTGCGCCTTCGCACGCGGCCGAGGCGATGGAGATGGGCGCCGACGCGGTGCTGGTCAATACCGCCATTGCCGCTGCCGCCAATCCGACGGCAATGGCGACAGCGTTCAAACTGGCCGTTGAGGCCGGGCGGATGGCGTATCGGTCAGGCCTTGCGGCGCAGAGCGCAGCGGCCAGCGCATCCAGCCCATTGACAGGATTCCTACGGAATACTTAAAAATTATAAATCGTAAGCACTAAATTCTAAACAAACTTCAAAGGCAAAAAAGCTGAATGTTTGAAACTTTTTGAATTTCTATTTTTCAATATTATTTAGTGCTTAGAATTTAGTGTTTAAAATTTATATCGGCTTGAGATTTCTTGTACAATGCATAAGAAGCTGACGATTCATTCGATTCTCACTGAAAAGCATCTCGACCAAAACCGGGGCTGCTGGACGGATGCGCTGAATGCCGTTACGGCCGCACAGGTTGAACAGGCATTAAGTCAGCCGGCGGGGCGATATTCGCTTGCGCGGCTGCTGACGCTGGTTTCACCGGCGGCGCAGGGCTATCTGGAGCCGATGGCCCAGCAGGCGCGGGCGCTGACGATTCAGCGGTTTGGGCGCACGATACAGCTTTATGCGCCGCTGTATGTGTCCAATGTCTGCGTCAACAGCTGCCGTTATTGTGGCTATAACTGCAAGACTGACGTCAAACGCACGCGGCTGACGATCGAGCAGGCGATGGCCGACGCCGAGGCGATCGCGCGCCAGGGGTTTCGCCATCTCTTGCTGGTCAGCGGCGAGGATCGGGCGTATGTAACGGTCGATTATCTGTCCACACTGGCCCAGCGGCTGCGCAAAACATTTGCGTCGCTGTCCATTGAGATTCAGCCGCTTTCACAAGACGAGTATGCGGCCTTGTTTACCGCCGGCATCGACGGCGTGGCGCTGTATCAGGAGACCTACGACCGCACGGTCTATGCCGATTATCACGTTGCCGGACCCAAGCGCGACTACGACAGCCGTCTGGATGCACCCGACCGGTATGCGGCGGCGGGGATGCGGCGGATCGGGCTGGGTGTGCTGCTGGGGCTGGCCGACTGGCGCATCGAGACGCTGGCGCTGGCCGAACACGCGGCGTATCTGATGAAGACTTACTGGCGCAGTCAGATCGATTTTTCGTTTCCGCGGATTCGACCGGCGACCAATGTGCTGCACGAGTGGCCGTTTGTGGTGTATGATGCGGATTTGGTGCAGATGATGCTGGCACTGCGGCTGTGCTTTGGCGATACGGGGATTGTATTAAGCACACGCGAATCGCCATGTTTTCGTGACCGGATGATGAACATCTGCGTTACCCGCGTCAGCGCCGGTTCCAAGACCAATCCCGGCGGCTACGGCAGCGCGGTGGACGCGGCCGAGCAATTCGTCGTCGCCGACGACCGCACCCCCGCCGAAGTCGCCGCTGTCATTGCCGCCGCCGGCTGCGAACCCGTCTGGAAAGACTGGGATGCGGCGTTCACTGCGTAAGACGGGGTATGCCCGCCATTCCTTTTCTATTGCGGCCTCTGCTGTTGTACGCTGTACCGATATACCGCCGACCATTGCCGGTCGGTGGTCAGTGTCAATGTCCCTTCGGCACGGCCGTCGGGAGTAACATACCCCAGCAGCCAAACCGCCCCGCTTTCCTGGCTCTGGCCGCTCTGCGGATCGCGGGTCTGCTGGCGATACGCCCCCTGTGCGATGAAAAACAGCCGCCGCTTGTCTTTTCCGTTTGCGTCCTGATAGGTCTGCCTGACATCGATATTGCCCTTCATCGCCGCGTCCAGCCGATACTGCGTTGAACCGTGTGCATATTCGGCCAGCCAGTCGGCCTCAACACGGCCGTCGGTATGCAGACGTATCGTTACCGTCCCGCGCGACGCATCATCGCGCTTTACGGCACCGCTGAGTGTGTGCGGCTTATCCAGCAGCACCTTGGGCGATCGCGGCAGTGCAATAGCGCTGCCCTCGGCGATCAGTAACTCCTCCAGCAGCCAGGGATGATCTTCAATCCCGGACGGCTGACTTGGCAGCGACGGCCCGAAGATGCCGCGCATCTGCACGGCATAGAGCATCATCAGAATAGCAATGGCGACCACGATCGCAATCAGCACAAATCCCTTTTCAGGGGGCTTTTGATCCTTCTCTATCATTTCCATTAATTATACCTTTTTACCGATCATACTTATACCCGCGTGCGGAGGCATCTTTGATAATATGCTCGATCAAGATCGGAAAATGCACATCAGCAAACAGCCGATCCGAACCGGCGGCCTTGAAGATCGCCCACTGTTCCAGCACATACGGCAAAATCTCATGTGTGATCGTAAAGCCGTATGCGGTTGTCTTTTCCTGCGTCGGCACCGCCAGTGCATCGGCGACTGCCCCCGTACAACCCGGCACATGGGGGATCAGCGTGGCCGTTACCGCACCATCCAGGCCGATGTCGAAGTTGCGCATTCTCACGTCAGGAACCAGATTGCCGGTGTACCAGTCGCCGCGGACACTGTCGGCGGCGGCAACAGCCGTACTGCGGGGCTGAACCTGCAATTCCCGGAGCGTCTCGGTCAGCAGCGTCGTCATTGCGGTATCGTAGTCGCGCCGGGTATCCCGCATGGCCTCCATCGCCAGATGCACCCCCAGCAGATTGGAATAATTGTCTTCCCATGAAAACGCCGAATTGAACTCCGGCTCGATCCCGGCAAAGCGCGTCCCAAACCATGTCATCACCTCATGCCAGACCAGCGCATGGAACGCCGCTCGCGCACCGGCCTCAAACGCGACAGCATCGATGATCGCTTCTTTGTTGGGCGTATCCGCCCACGTCTGCGGATAGATAACGGTGATGCGATGACGGCTCATCTCGCCGGCAAGGCAATAGATAAACCCCGACTTGCCGCCGGCCAGCGTGCGCCGCAGTGTGCGTATAAAATGCCGTGTGTTGTCGGCCGCGCCGCGGACGTGGTCGATATCGATCATTCCGCCGCGGCAGGTATAGACCTGACCGCCCGTTTCCCGCGTACTTAACCCGTATGCGTGAGGGCCGATGTTCTGCGGGTCGGCAAATAACACGCCAAATGTCGCCGTCGGGATATAGCCCAGCCGCATCCGCGGTTTATCCCCGCATCCGGCCAGCGCCGCCGACAGCAGCCCCCACAGCGCCGCCTGTGCGGCACGGCGTATGCGGCGATCAATCATGGCCGTCCTCCGCCAGCGACAGACCGGCCGCCCCTGCCGTACCCGGACTGTCCACATCTACCCCGAAACGCCGGATCGCCTCCTGACGAATCCGGGTCAACAACAGCGGAAAGTGGATCGGCGGTTCGACGCCCTGGTCGCGGCCAAGCCCCAAAGCGGCATAGATCGGCGTTTTTTCAAACTCGATCGGAAATATTTTGACCTCGGCACAGAAACCATATTCCTTTAAGAATGTTAAATTCGGTGCAGCAAGCGGCTGGGGCGCCGCGTCGGGGCATATCCCCGGCACAAGCCACGGCGTAATAAAGCCGCTGTCCAGCCCCACATCGAAAGATCGCTTGTTCATCTTCACCCAGAAATAGTATTCGCCGCTGTACCAGTCCCCATACACGCGGCGTTCGGCGCTGCGCGCCGCCGAGGCCGGCTGTACGCCAAGTTCTTCAACGGCCTGAACGATCAGCCGCGTCATCGCCTGGTCATACGATTGTTCCTGATCCTGCAATGCCTGTACGGCCAGCCGCATTCCCAGCAGATCGGAGTAGGCGTCTTCCCACGAAAATGACGAGATGCGCTCCGGGAATATGCCGCTCGATGCAAAACCGTACCAGGTAATGATCTCATGCCAAATGACGCTGGTGTGCGCCAGATACTGCCCCAGACGGATCGCGACATCACGGGCAATCCGTTCTTTCTGTTCGGGCGGTGTAATGTCCCAATCCGGCGGATAAAACAGGGTCAGACGATACCGCGACGGCTCAATGATCCGATAGGTAAGCCCTGTGTTATTCTCGGCCAGCATTTTGGACAGCAGCTTGGTCATATACGCTGTGCGATCGGCGCTTTCGCGCAAATGTCCCAGATCGATAAAACCGCCGCGGCAGGTATAGAGCATTCCCCGCTTTTCATCAAATGTCCAGTCATATGAATGCATCCCCAACGCTGTCGGCTCCGGAAAGATCATCCCCGCCGGGTCGCCGAAAAATGCCCCCTGCCGCATCCGCGGTTCCGTCCCCACCTGACAGCCGCCCGCCGCCAGCATCAAGCCAATTAACGACAACAAAAAATCAGTGGACTGTTTTTTGCCCATCCGTTAATCCACAAAAAATGTTCTATCTGTTTCATTCCGGAGCGATTGGTCTTAGGTCGCTTTCGGCTCCACACTCATCGGAGCAAAGAGGCCGGCCTTGAATTTGTGATAGGCCAATGCGGCCACCATCGCCGCATTGTCCGTACAGAGCCGCTTGGAGGCGATCATCAGTTTCAGCTTCAGTTTATCGGCCAGCGTCTGCATCGCTTCGCGCAGGGCGGTATTGGCCGCCACGCCCCCGCCGATGAGAATTGTTTTTGCCCCGACCCTGACGACCGCCCGCCGTGTTTTTTCCACCAGCACATCCACCGCCGCCGCCTGAAACGACGCGGCTATGTCGGCAATCTCCTGCTGGTTCATCGCCGCCGCACGGTTATCGCCCCTCATATCCTGTCCCTGACAGTGATACAGCACCGCCGTCTTAAGCCCGCTGAACGAAAAATCCAGTGAGTCCTTATCCAGCAGCGTCCGCGGAAAAGCGATCGCTTTGGGATTGCCTGACTTGGCGGCTTCTTCAATGCTCGGCCCGCCGGGATACGGCAGGTTCAGGATCGCCGCGACCTTATCAAACGCCTCGCCAGCCGCATCGTCGATGGTCTTTCCCAGCAGCCGCAGGTCAAGACACGACGCGCTATCATACAAGCTCGTATGCCCGCCGGAGACCACCAGCGCCACGGCCGGCAGTTCCAACTGTGCGTGTTGATCGAGAAGTGCCGACTGCAGATGTGCGTGAATGTGATTGACCGCGATCAACGGCTTGCCCCATGCCCAGGCCAGCGTCTTGGCGGCCGTAACGCCCACCATCAGCGCGATCGTCAGCCCCGGCTGATTGGCCACGGCCACCGCATCGAGCTGTTCGGGGGTAACATCGGCCAGCTCCATCGCATCCTGC
>JBFZBE010000112.1:0-2867 GCA_041308685.1 Phycisphaerae bacterium | reverse complement strand
CGTTTTTATCTTTCTTCTATCCTTCTTATTCGTATAATCTTAACTTGTATTGTGTGGTGATTTTCAAAGGATATTGAAACCTATAGAATTAAAATTATTCAGGGTACAATAATACTTTATTTAAGGATAATTTCTAATGTTAAACGGCCTAAAGTACATTCAATCCGTTATCTTCATATTCACTATTTTGATACTCCAGTCAACCTGTCCGGCGCAATCCAACCCCGTTACCACCCCTGTCAGCCATCGGACGGATACGCTGTTTGACTATCGCCAAACCACTCTCGACAATGGCCTGAAAGTCATTACATTGGAGGATTTTTCCGCACCGCTGGTGGCGGTACAGGTCTGGTACGCCGTTGGGTCCAAAGATGAACAGCCCGACCGGCAGGGCTACGCTCACATGTTTGAGCACATGATGTTCAAAGGGACCGACCGCATCAGCGATGAAGAGCATTTCAATTTCATCCGCAAAGTGGGCGGCGCGTGCAACGCCTATACCAGCTTTGACCAGACAGTTTATGAGCAAACCCTGCCGTCACGTGAGTTGGAACTGGCGCTGTGGCTTGAGGCCGAGCGGATGAGTTTTCTGCGGATCGATCAGAACGCGTTCGACACCGAGCGCAAAGTCGTCGAAGAAGAACTGCGAATGGGCGAAAACCGCCCTTACGGCAATGTTTTCAAGAAGATGGCCGCCGCACTGTTCAGCGTCCATCCCTACCGCTGGACGCCCATCGGCAATATCGCCCATCTGCGGGCGACCAGCGTGGCTGACCTGCGGGCATTTTGGAACACCTACTATGTCCCCAACAACGCCACACTGATCATCGTCGGGGCAGTGAAGCACGCCGACGCGGTCAAGGCGGCCGAGCGGTATTTCGGCTGGATCCCCGCCGGGCAACAGCCGCCGCGGATTGACATCGCCGAGCCGATGCCGACCGTCGCCCGCACCATTATCATCGACGATGAAAATGCTCCGGCCGGGCAAACCATTCTGGCCTGGCGCACTGTGCCGGCTGGAGACCCGGATGAAACGGCGCTGGATTTTCTCAGCGAAATCCTCGGCGGCGGCAACAGCAGCCGCGTCTATCGCACGCTCGTGGCCGAATCGCAGATGGCGGTCGATGCGGGATGCTGGGCGTACAATCTTCAGCAGGCGGGACTGTTTGCGGTCAACGCCACATTGCCGCCGACCTCCGATGCGTATGAAACCGCCCTTTCGGCGATGGAGGCGGAGCTGGAGTCCATCCGCACCGCAGGCGTTCGCCCGGAGGAACTGGAAAAAGCTCGCAACCAATTGCTCAAACGCACAGTTACATCCGCGCTGGGCGTTGAGAACAAGGCACAAATGCTCGGCGCAGCGGCCGTTACCATCGGCAATGTCGCCCGCGTCAATACGTTGCTGAACGACATTCGCGCCGTCACCGCCGCCGACATCCAGCGCGTCGCCAACGGCTGGCTTGGAAAAGACAAGGTCTTTCGCTTTATCAACAAAAAAAATGCCGATGGGATGCTCTCGGCACGCAAGGATAACGAAAACGCCCCCCTCACCGCCGCACCCGAAACAACCGCCCCGCCGCCGGGACGGGCAGGCATTGTGCGCCCAGCGGACTTTCCGGCGGCCGCTCCCTTTGCGGCGTTCGGCAGCACGGTCTTTGACCTGCCCAGCCAAGAGGCCAAACTGCACAACGGCCTGACGGTGATGGTCGTATCCAATCACAAAACCCCGTATGTAACCGCAACGCTGGGCATCCAAAATGGGGCTTGGACAGAGCATAAACCCGGCCTTGCGGCGATGGCGCTGGCGATGCTGACCCGCGGCACGACCACGCGCAGCGAAGCGGAACTGGCCGCTGCGCTGGAATTGTATGCCATCACCCTGTCCGGCAATGCCGATCGCGACAACGCGGTACTATCGATGGATTGTTTGAGCGAGCATCTGGAGCGGGCGATGACATTGGCCGCCGATGTGGTACTGAACCCGGCGTTTGACCGGCAGGAGTTTGCCAAGCTGCTGACACAGGAGGTCGCGGGCTTGAATATCCGTCAGCAAGACCCCAATTATCTGGCCGAAACCAGCTTTTACAAGGCCGTATTCGGCGCGCATCCCTACGGCCGTCCGGTCAAAGGCACCCCCGCCCAACTGCAGCAGCTCAGCGTGGAGGATTTGAAATTGTGGTGGCAAAAATTTGCCCGACCCGATCAGGCAACGCTGATCTTTGCAGGCGATATCACCTTGCCGCAGGCCGTGCGGCTGGCCGAAACGCATTTGGGGCAGTGGAAGACCGATCTGGTCGAGATGGGAATGGTATTGCCGGACATCCCGCAGCCCTCGCCGACGCGCATTGTGCTGGTGGATCGCCCCGGCAGCGCACAAACACAGCTTCACGTCGGGCATCTGGGCATCACACGGCGGCAGCAGCCGGATTATTTTTACGGCCTGCTGGCAGGCAACTATTTCGGCGGCTCCTTCAACAGCCGCCTGAACGACAATCTCCGTGTCCAACGCGGCCTGACCTACGGCGCACACGGCGGATTTACACCGATGAATATGGCCGGTACGTTTGAAATCTCGACGTTTACACGCAACGAAGCCGTCGCCGAAAGCGTTCAGGTGATCATCGAACAGGTACGGCAGTTCCAAACCATACCGCCGACCGAAGACGAATTCAACCAGACGCGCAGTTTCTTTCTGGGCAGCTTTGCCCGAAACCGCGAAACACCCCAGCAGATCGCCCGCGACCTGTGGATGATGCAGTCGCAGCGGCTGGGAAGCGATTACCTGACAAAACTGTTTGCCGCCATCGAACAGGCATCGCCGCAGGATTGCGTCGCGTTCGCACAACAGCACGTTCGCCCCGATGCGC
>JBFZBE010000111.1:0-8382 GCA_041308685.1 Phycisphaerae bacterium | reverse complement strand
CGCGATGCGGAAGGTCTTGTCTTTCAAATCGCCGTAGCCGTTGCTGATGATCAGGTTGTGCTTGGCCTGCAGGGCCTTGTTCAGCGCCGAGATATCGATGCCGCGGGTATTCTTGACGGTCGTCAGCGTGTTGGTGCAATACTTTTCGTCGCAGAACACCTCAAACTTCTGCTTGGCCCACGACCGGCAGTAGTCGGCCATCTCTTTGTGCCGCTTCCAGACGTTTTCCATGCCCTCTTTGAGCAGCTTGGTCGCCTGATAATGCACCGCCATAATATGCGGGATCGACGGGGTCGTCGGCGTATTGTCTTTCTCGTTGTTCTTGGCAAAATCCACAAAGTCAAAATAGTACCCGCGTTCCGGCACGTTCTTGGCCTTCTCGACGGCGCGCTTGCTGACGGCCGCGACGGTGAATCCCGGCGGAATGGCAAACGCCTTCTGCACGGACGCAAACGTTACGTCCCAGCCGAGCTGGTCAAAGTGGATCGGCATGCCGACCATCGCGCTGACCGCATCGACGAACACCAGCACGTCGGGGTATTTTTTCTTCATCATCTCGCTGATCTCATACACCGGATTGGCCAGCCCCGTGCTGGTTTCCGAATACACCAGCGTGATCGCGGCGTACTTGCCGGTGGACAGCGCCTTGTCGATCTGTTCGGGCAGGTTGGGCTTGCCCCACTCGGCCTTGAGCTGATCGACGCTGCGGCCGCAGGACTTGACGACGCTGGCCCACTTGTCGCTGAACGCCCCGCACATACAGGCCAGAACGGTCTCGTCTTTCTTGACGCAGTTGCGGATCGCGCCTTCCCAGATGCCGGAGGCCGACGACGTAACCAAAAAGACATGCTGCTCGGTGAACAGTATCTTCTTGAGCATATCGATCGTCTCTTTGTGCAGCATTGCATACTCTTTGTTGCGATGTCCCATTGTGGGGCGTGCCAACTGCTGCAGGACATCCGGCAGCACATTGATCGGCCCCGGGATGTACAGCTTCGGCGGGTTTCTCCAGTCAGCCATAGAGTTTTCCTTTCCTATTGTTATTTGGTGTTATACGGCGCCATCGGAGTGATGGGCAATTGATTGATCGTTACGCCCGAAAAGACCTTCGGGTAAAAGAACGTGGACTTCTGCGGCATTTTTTCGCCGGCGGCCGCGACGTCCTGCACCTGCCCGATGCGGGTCGGGTTGACAAAGAACACCGCCTGGCATTGTCCGCTATCGACCTTGGCGATGGATTTATCGATCGCATCGCCGATGTCCTTGATGTACTCAATATGGCTTTCGGCGGCCAACTGCGCCTCACCGATGCCCAGGTGCTTTTCGAGAATCAGCAGATGCAGCACATTGACATCCAGCCCGCGGGCGGCGTCCGACATCGTCGGCGCGACGGCCTTCATCGCTTTGTCGTCCTTGAGGGCGGCGGTGTAAAACGCCCCATCGGCGGCGTAAAGGCCGAAGATGTTTTTGCCCGCACCGCCGTGCGTTTGCATCGCCGCAAACATCGCGTTGCGTGAGGCATTCTTGGCCGCGGCGGTGAAGGCGAACTTCAAAACCGTAAACTCCGACAGCGACGCCAGCAGCTTGGCCATCGAAAAGTCCTTCACGTCCGCAATCAGCCGATGCGTCGGCTGAATGACCAACCCTTCGTTGCGCATATTGACAAACGTGATCATCAGATACTGCGCCTCCGGCCGGCCGGTCTGCTTGTAGTAGTTCAAGGCCGTCTCGTAGCGATGGTGGCCGTCGGCGATGACGGTGTTTTGCGTCTGCATCATTGCCGCAAACGCCCGCACCTGTGCCGCGTCGTCGATGACATAGATGCGATGCCGCACGTTTTCATCGTCCACCGCGTCCAGCACGGGCTTTTTGCTGACGGACTGGGCGATCATGCCCTCGGCGGTCTTTTGCGGGTCGTCGTAGAGCATAAAGATCAGCTCCATCTGCGCCGCGGTCGCGCGGGTCAGCCGCAGCCGGTCGGCCTTGGGGCCGTCCAGCGTCTTTTCATGGGGCTGGACGCCCTTGCCGAACGGCTCGATTTTGCCCAGCGCGATAATGCCGCTGCGGCGATAGGTCTTATCGCTGATGGCAAAATCCTGCACATACGCGTAAATCGCCTCTTTGCCGTCCTGTTTGAGGGCGCCTTCGGCCATCGCCTTGTCCAGAAACGCCCGCGCGCGGGTGTACTGGTTTTCGGCCTCGCTGTCGCCGGGACAGGTCTTTCCCAAGATCGCCCGGATGATGTTGTACGGGTTTTGACGATACAGCTCGTCCTGCTGGGCAGGGTCGATCACGTCATACGGAGGAGCAATACACGCGGCCGCGTCGCCGACCACCGCCGCGTTAAATCGGTATGCCTTAAACGGAATTACGTCCATAAATCCTAACTCACATTGATTGATACATTGACGAAAAAGACTTTAACTCCATTTTTAATAGAGGGTTAAGCCAAAATCGTATAGACTGTTATCCGCCTCAGGCGGATTCGTTCATTTTGCCCTTTTCATTTTGCCTTTTGCATTCTCAAGCTGACCAACGGTCAGATTGAGTTAGGGCCAATGAGTCCTTTTTTTGTGTTTATTGCACCAAAGAGAACAATAAAACAACCTTTGGCACAAACAAGCCCGCACTATACCAAATTAAATCCCGCTTTCAACCAAAAACCCGCTAATAAATTGCATTTGCAGTATTAAAGGTTAAACGCTGATTACGCTGAGGGCACTGATTTTAAGGGTTTCTTACTGCTGGTCGCTGGTGTCTGGTCGCTGGCCTCTGTTTTTAGCCAGATTAACACAAATAAAGACACGGATTATTTATATTAAAAGCGTGGAATTGTGGGATTAAAAGATTAAGATTTACTACTAAAAGCACAGAAGACACGAAAAAAACGTCAAATCAGTAGTTCTACGGATTGATTTTACAACATTGTCCGGCTATAATGACGCCAAATGGAGTTCTGGAGAGACAGGAAAGAAGATAACAACAGCACCGATTAACCCGTTATTGCGGGCTTTCCTCGTTGTTCCCCAATCTCCACCTAATAAACAGGATAATTTTTATAAGGATTTTTTAAGAATGCAGAATGAAGAAAAAGCTCCCAGTCGCCAGCAAAAGCTGGAAGCTGGAAGCTGAGAATCAGTGGAATCAGCGTAATCTGTGTTTCTATCTTTTTTTAATTTACAATATCCAATTTACACTCTACAATTTTTAGTTCGTGTGTGTTTGTGGTGGAACGAACCATTCTTAATTCTTCATTCTTTGATCAGTGTGTCATTACGCTGGAGATGCGGAACACCGGCAAGAGCAGCGCAATGGCGATCGTGCCGATGATCAATCCCATCAGTGAAATCATCAGCGGCTCGATCATCGCGGTGGCGGTGCGGATGGAGTTTTGAAGCTGCTTTTCCAGATAGACCGACACGCGGTCGCAGGCAAAGCCGAGTTTGCCGCTTTTTTCGCCGGCGCGGAGCATCTGAATGATGCCCGGAGCGATCAGGGAGTGATACGGCGACATCAGCAGTGCATCAGAAAACTGCACGCCGTCGCGAATCTTGACATCGGTGTGTTTCCAAAGCGTCTTGAAATAGTAATTGTCGCAGGCCATGCGCATCACCTCCAGCGCATCGAGCAGATTGACGCCGGTGTTGACCATCGTGGCCAGAATGCGCATATTGCGGGTCAATACCGCATCGATGAACATCGGCCCGAAGATCGGCGTGTGAATCTTGACCCAGTCGATGGTCTTTTGGCCAGGAATGGTTTTTTTCCAGACCGAAAACCCCCAAAAGCCCAGCGCGCCGACGGTTACGGCGACGGCCATAAACTCCGCATTAGCCAGCAGATTGCTGCATTCGACCAGTACGCGCGTCAAGCCCGGCAGCGCAGCGCCGCGCGACTCGTAAATCTTGGTAAATCGCGGCAGCACAAAAAACATCAGCGACCCTGTCGCCGCGACCGCCATCAGCAGCATAATCAGCGGATAGATCATCGCGCCTTTGACTTGCTTGCGGGTTTCGGCGTCGGCGTTCTGATAGCCGCTGAGTACATCCAGCATGTGCGCCATCTTGCCGGTAGCCTCGGAGGCCTTGACCATGCTGACAAACATCGTATCAAACGCCCGCGGATAGACGGCCAGCGCCGACGAAAAGCTTTCGCCGTTCTTGATCCGAGCGGCCACATCCACCAGAATATCGCGAAACGGCCCGGGGTGCATCTGCTCGGAAACGGCCTCCATCGCGTCGCTGAGCACCACGCCGCTGTCGAGCATGACCGAAAGCTGTGTGGTGAACAGAATGATCTCGGGGCGGCGGATGTGCGCCGACACCAGCGCCGGCGGGGGCGGAGCCGACGGGCGATGCGTTCCCGGCCGCGGCGGCGTTGCCGGCCTTCGGGCGGAACTGGAACTCGATTTGTCCGTTGTCGTCTGTACCATTGGAAGCTATTATTAAACAATTATTCTGCCGGATTAAATCCGAAGCACGAAGCACGAAATACGAAACAAATTCAAAATTCAAATAACAGAATGTCAAAAACAGCCCTGCCGCAACAACCGGCAGGAGGCGTCAAAAAAAACCGTTTTGGCCATTTTATGTTTTTGACATTCGAATTTGTTTCGCATTTCGATATTCGTTATTCGAATTTCCATTTCCGCCGTTCGTTTATTTCATAAAAGACCAATAATTCTTCATTCTTATCTTGTTAATCCCGTTAATCTTGTCTAAAAATCAGTCGTTAGATGTCCTCATTGACCGCGGCGGCACGCAGGATTTCGTCGATGGTGGTGATGCCTGCGGCGACTTTCTGTGCGCCGTCGATATGCAGCGGAACCATCCCGCCATCCACGGCGGCATTGTAAAGCGTCTTGAGCGGCACACCCTGCGTGATCATATCCAGAATCTTCTCATCCGGTACAAACAGCTCGTGGATCGCAATGCGACCGCTGTAGCCGGTGTTGCGGCATTTTTTGCAGCCGATGCCGCGGTAAAACGCCGGCACAGTGCCGAGCCATTTTTCAACTGTTTTGCGGATGCTGTGCGGCGGGTCGTATTGGTCTTTGCAATTGGGGCATATCTTGCGCACCAGCCGCTGCCCCAATACACCGATCAGCGATGCGCCGACCAGATACGGCGCAACGCCCAGGTCCGCCAGTCGCGTTACCGCGCCGGGCGCATCGTTGGTGTGCAGCGTGGACAGCACCAAATGCCCGGTCAGCGCCGCCTGAACGGCGATGTTGGCCGTCTCGCGGTCGCGGATTTCGCCGACCATGATGATATCCGGGTCCTGCCGCAGCAGACTGCGCAGCGCCGAGGCAAAGTTAAACCCCGCCGTCTCGTGCACCTGAAACTGGTTGATGCCGTGGATGTTGCATTCGACCGGGTCCTCGACGGTGCAGATGTTGACCTGTTCGCTGCTCAGCTCGGCCAGCGCCGCATAGAGCGTGGTGTTCTTGCCCGAACCGGTCGGGCCGGTAACCAGCACGATGCCGTTGGGACGATTGATGACTTTTTTGAATCGGGTCAGGTTGTCGTAGCTGAAGCCCAGCGATTCCAGATTGGTCAGCATCTTGCGGAAATCGATGATACGAATGACCACTTTTTCACCGTAAGTGCCGGGCATCACCGAGACGCGCAGGTCGATCGGCCGCGACTGCACCAGCACATGAATGCTGCCGTCCTGCGGCAGGCGGCGCTGGGCGATGTCCAGGTCGGCCATGATCTTGATGCGCGAGACGATGGCCGCGTGCATCTGGTGCGGCGGGTGCATTTTTTCATACAGACGTCCGTCCACGCGGTAGCGGACGCGCAGATTTTTTTCATCCGGTTCGATATGAATATCGCTGGCGTTCTCGCCGACGGCGGTGGCGATCATATAATTGACCAGCTTGACCACCGGCGATTGTCCGGCGACTTCTTCCAGATCGGTGATGTCCTCCGGAAGATTTTCGATCATCGCAAAGTTTTCCAGCGCCGCATCGTCGATGATCTCGTCGATAACAAAGACGTTAGCCGCCGGCAGGTAGGTTTGCAGCGTCGCCCGTATATCGCGCGCCGTCGCACAGACCACCTGCACACGGCAGTTGGTCAATCGCTGAATCTCATCCAGAACGAACACATTGGCCGGCTCGCTGACGGCGACCGAAAGCGTATCGAACACCTTAAACAGCGGCAGCACAATATGCTCTTCCAGGAACGAGCGTGCCAGCAGCTCCACCGCTTCCGGGTCGCACAGGCGCGGGGTGATCTGGGCGTACGGCACACCATAGGCCTCGGCCAGCGCCGCGGCGATCTGGTTGTCGCTGCAATAGCCCAGCTCAATGAGCACCTCGCCCAGCAGACGGCTGTTGCCCTGGGTCTTCTGCTTGTGCAGCGCAGTGTCGATCTGATCCTGCGAAACCACACCGCGGTTGAGCAGGACTTGTCCTAACGGCAAACGTGTTTGTACGGACGTTTTTATCATTGTATTAGACGTCTGAAGTCAGGAGTCAGAAGTCCAGTCTTCCGACCTCTGTCCTCTATGCGAAGCTCTTGACCGCTTCGGCCAGCTCCGCATACACATCAAACTGCGGCAGCAGCCGCGTGATTTCCATGATCTTATGGCACGTCTCATCCAGCCCGGCCAGCTTGAGCTGCCGCATCCGGTCGCGGCACTGCTCGTTGAGCGTCAGCAATTGCTCCAGCGCACGGCTGTCCATCTGGACGACCTTGCTCATATCCAGCACCACGCCGGACACGCGCGAGGCAAACGCCCCCGACGCGGCGTCCTCAAAGGACTTGACCGCCTCGGCGGTAAATTCGCCCTGAAGCTGCAGGACGATAATATCGTTGTATTTTTGCGATTCGATTCTCATCGGATCAGCGCCCCGACGGCCTCGACGCCGTACTCGGAAAAGTTGCTGTAATCCCAGCTTTCGATAAAGCCGTCCTGAATGATGCGCCACAGCTTTTCGATGTCGCTGTCCATAAACGCCTTGACCACGTCGGGGTCAAACTGCGTGCCGACGCCTTTTTGGATCTCGCCCAGCGCGCGGCGAATGCTCATGGCGTCGCGATAGACGCGTTTGGAGGTCATCGCGTCGAAGGCGTCGGCCAGCCCGATGATGCGGGCGATCAGCGGAATGCGCTCGCCGGTCAGCCCCTGCGGATAGCCCTTGCCGTCCAGCCGCTCGTGGTGGTACATAACCCCCGGCACGATGTGATCCATCTGGCGTATCTCCGACAGGATCGATGCGCCGATGCGCGGGTGGCCGCAGATGACGGCGCGTTCCTCGTCGGTCAGCTTGTCGCGTTTGCGCAGGACGCTTTCGGACACGCCGATCTTGCCGATGTCGTGCAGCAGGCCGGCCAGATAGATGTGGTGAATATCCTTGTCGGTCAGGCCGTGTACGGCCGCCATGCGCTCGGCGATCCAGCGCGAAATAAACGCCACACGCTCCGAATGGCCGCGGGTGTACTGGTCTTTGGCGTCGATGCTGTTGGTCAGCGCCTTGAGCGATCCGGCAAACAGCTCTTTGAGTTCGTCAAACAGCCGGTTGTTTTCGATGAACACCATACACTGGCTGGCAACGGAGTTGAACAGCTTGATATCCGTGCTGTCAAAATCGGGCTTATTCTGCACATTGACCGCCACCAGCATCCCAATCATCCGGTCTTTGTCGCCCAGCGGCACGGCCAGGATCGTATCTACGCCGCTTGGCCACAGATACTTGAACGGCCGTTCGACGCGGCTGTCCAGCAGGGCTTCTTTGCCGCCGCTCAGTTCCGCTGTCAGGTTCATCTGCAGGATATCGGCCTGCTGCGGATCGATGCGCATCACGCCCGCGCCGGCCGTCAGCGACAGCGCTTTGCGGCCGTCCTGTCTGCGATCCAGAAAAATGCCGATCCCCTCGACCCGCACCAATTGCGTCAGTTCGTCGCAGGCCAACTGCAAATAGGCCGGCGTGGACTGCGTAACCTTCATGTGTGTGCTGAGGTTGTACAGCAGGATGATCTCTTCGTAGGCCTGGCTGAGTTCATGGCCGATCTTTTCGATCTGCATAAGAACATTGCGCCCCTGCAGCGCGCTGCGCGCAAACCCTTCCAATATCCAGGCGACATATTCTTTTTCGCGTTCCAGCGAGGCCGCATCGCCGCAAACGGGCGTTTTGCCCATCAGCACCAGCCGTGTTTTTGCGTCGGCCTCGTACACACAGGCGGGAATCTCTGCGTCCGCGCCGCAAAACACCACCGGCTGGCCGAATGCGGCGACCTGTTCCAATACAAACGGCACCGCCCCGCCGTCGGGATTTGTACAATTGCCGGCATCCGCCGAAAATAGCAGTTTGCCGGCCGTATCAAACACGCTCAGGCCTCCGCCCAAACGGCACAGCCGACCCGCCAATTCGTT
>JBFZBE010000110.1:0-6334 GCA_041308685.1 Phycisphaerae bacterium | reverse complement strand
CAGTTTTTAAACACTGATTAAAGTGATTACACTGATTTTTTCTATAAATAATCAGTGTAATCTGCGTAATCTGCGTTTTCTTTTTTCTACGAACTAAGAACTTTTTCTGTCTTCTATTCTTTACGCCTTGACGATCTTATTGCGGCCGGTTTTGACGTTGACACAGGCGTTGCGGGTGTCGATAACCAGCCGGGCGTTCTTGACGATCCACTTGTAATCGTACGCGCTGTGGTTGGTCGAGATCAACACGCAGTCGTAGCTTTTCAGCGTCGCGGCGGTCAGCTTTTTGCTGGTCATTTTCAGGTCGTATTCGCGCATCTTGTGCGTGGCCGGCACGAACGGGTCGTTGTAATCGACCTTGGCGCCGCGTTCTTTGAGCAGCTCGATCAGCTCCAGCGACGGCGATTCGCGGACATCATCGATATCCGGCTTGTAGGCCAGCCCCAGAATCAGCACCTTGGCGCCGTTGAGACTTTTCTTGCGGGCGTTGAGGGCTTCCATCACCTTATGGATGACAAAATGCGGCATATCGGTGTTGATCTCGCCGGCCAGCTCGATGAAGCGCGTGGCCATGTGATACTGCCTCGCCTTCCAGGTCAGATAGAACGGATCGATCGGGATGCAGTGGCCGCCCAGACCGGGGCCGGGGTAGAACGGATGATAGCCGAACGGCTTGGTGCTGGCGGCGCGAATGACCTCCCACACGTCAATACCCATGCGGTCAAAGAGCATCTTGAGCTCGTTGACCATCGCGATATTGATGCAGCGGTAGGTGTTTTCGACGATCTTGGCCGCCTCGGCCGCTTCCAGCGACGAGACCGGAACCATCGTGTCAATGGCCGTCGCGTAAATCTGCCGCGCCAATTCGCAGCACTTGGGCGTCAGGCCGCCGACGACTTTGGGGATCGTGCGGGTGGTAAACTTCTTGTTGCCCGGGTCCTCGCGTTCGGGCGAAAAGGCCAGGTAAAAATCCTTGCCCGCGACCAGACCGGTTGCTTCGAGGATCGGCTTCATCACCTCGCGCGTCGTGCCGGGGTAGGTCGAGCTTTCCAGCACGATCAACTGTTCTTTGCGCAGCGATTGGGCGATGGTCTGGGCGCTTTTTTCGATGAACTGCATATCCGGCTCGCGGTTTTTGGTCAGCGGCGTCGGCACGCAGATCAGCACGGCGTCGGCCTTTTTGATCTGTGACATATCGCAGGTGGCCGTAAACAGGCCGTTCTTGACCATTGACCGCACCTGCTCGTGCGGGATGTGCTTGATGATGCTGCGGCCGGAGTTGAGGATTTTGACCTTCTTTTCGTCGATGTCAAAGCCCAGCACCTTGATGCCCGCCGTCGCAAACTCCCGCGCCAAGGGCAATCCGACATACCCCAGCCCCAAGACGCCAACGACCGCTTTTTTATTTGCGATTTTCTGTTCCAGACCCGCTAATTTCTTGTTCATAACAGTCTCCAAAATTCCTTCAAATTGAATTGTTCAACCCACATTAAAAGAAGCTCATGGTCGATCAGATCGCCGGAAATGGTGAGCATTCCTCGAATATCGCCAAGATGCTTGGAGGAACGCCCTTCGGCAAAATACTGCAGCTTCTTGATAATCACATATTCCGGCGGAGCAACCCACAACGGTTTGCCTTTGCGGTCAATTTTGCGTCGCCGATTTAAGGCCTCTTTGATGAATGGATCCGAACCAACCGGATACATATCCGCCTTAAAACCGGTCTGATGATGGATGACATTGAAATGCCCCCGATTTTCACGGCTGATCTCGGTTTTGATCACCTCTATCGGCGGGCAATAAAAGTCGCTCAGGGGAAAATGACAGATCAGCTCTGCAAGTCGAGCGGATGACACTTCAATGACCACATCAATATCATGGGTCATCCGCGGCTGGCCGTAAATAATCGATGCTACCGAGCCGGTGACCATATACGCAGCATCAGCATCATTCAGACGCTGAATAAAGATGTCAAAGAGTTCAGCTTCGAGCATTGAGGAAGATATCCCGGACTTTTACTTCGACCTTCGCATTGCTCCAGTCTGGATGAAGCTGCCGCAGCCAATCCGCCTTCAGACGACGCGCCTCAAAATACATTTTTTCGGACAGCAACAGCCGTTCATCGGGCGACAGCTTTTTAATGCTTTCACACTGCACACGATCCGCTTGTGTTTGTGTCAAACTACTCATACTATAAATTCCGGTTTGCAGAAAATGCAACCACAGATGTCGCTGTTTTTTTTAGCCACAGATTAACACAGATTAAAAAGGGTCTTACCACGAAGCACACGAAGAGCACGAAGAATATTTCAAATTTCATATTTCCGATTTCCAATTTGAAATAGGCAATAGGAAATAGGAAATGACGCAGTGGAATCCGCGGTTTTATCCCACAAACTCCAGCACGGTCTTGGCCACATAGTCTTTCATTGCGTCCGTCAGCTCCGGATAGATGGGCAGGGCGAGCACCTCTTTGGCCGCCTTTTCGGATTCGGGGAAACTGCCGACGCCTTTGCCCAGATAGACAAAACATTCCTGTAAGTGAAGCGGCACAGGGTAATAGACCTCGCAGCCGATGTTGTTGGCCGTCAGGTGCTTGAGCAGCTCATCCCGCCGCGGCACACGGATGACATACTGATTGAAAATTGACACGCAGTCCGGGCGAATGACCGGCGTAACGACCGGCGAACCGGCAAACTTTTTCGTATAATACGCCGCGTTATTCCGCCGCGCCTGCGACCAGGAATCCAGATGCGGCAGCTTGACCAGCAGCGCCGCGGCCTGTATCGGGTCCAGCCGGAAGTTGCCGCCGATGTACTTGTGATAATATTTCGGCTCGCTGCCGTGATTGCGTATTATCATCAGCTTGCGGTACAGCGATTCGTCATTGGTTACCGTCATACCGCCGTCGCCGATGCCACCGAGGTTCTTACTGGGGAAAAAGCTGAAACACCCGCAGGTGCCGATCGCGCCGGCCTTTTGGCCTTTGTACGTCGCCGAGATCGCCTGACAGGCGTCCTCGATGACGGCCAGCGAATTTTGTCCAGCGATCCGCATTATCGGCTCCATATCGGCAACCTGGCCAAACAGATGCACAGGCATGATCACTTTTGTCTTTTTCGTCACCGCTTTTTCAATCAGCGCGGGGTTGATGTTGTACGTTACGGGATCGATATCGACAAACACCGGCACCGCGCCAAGGCGGGCGATGCAGCCGCCGGTGGCAAAGAACGTAAAGGGCGTCGTGATCACCTCATCGCCGGCTCCGATATTCAAGCTCATCAGCGCCGCCAGCAGCGCATCGGTGCCGCTGGACATCCCGACGGCATATTTGCAGCCGCACAGCAATGCGACGGCTTTTTCCAATTCCTCGACCATTGGCCCGCCGATGCAGCGCTGCGAATCCAGCACCTCATTGATCCTGGCCAACACCTCATTTTTAATCGTCGCATACTGCGCTTTTAAATCCAATAACGGCACTTGCATTTGACACTCCATTGTAAAAAATTGGGATACCGACAACCACTATAAAATTTCAATTCCCGTACGGAGAATTTCTTCCAGAATACTGCACGGCTCCGGCCGCTGATACTCATCCCAAAACACACATCGCGGCTCAATCGCAGGATCAATATAAAGCGCATGATGCATCAGCTTTGCCCCAATATCGCATCGTTGATCGTGATTTTTTTCATCCACCACAACAGCGACATCAATATCGCTGTCTTCATGGGCCTGCCCACGCGCATAAGAGCCGTAGAGCAAGACTTTCTTTACAGGAAAATCCCGCCGAATCGACTCATAAAATGTATGTAATTTCTGATAAATTAAAGCTTGTTCTTGAGCCACTTCAACAACTCCTCTGTTTTTTGAATAAAGGCAATCGCTTTTTGTTCGGTAAACTGATGTCGCATCTCATCTATTTGTTCTGAATACCTGGATTGTAAATAGTAGGAATTTAAAAGCTCTAAGTCATTCAATTGCTCTTGTGAGAATGCCTCAAAAAAAGACATCAGTGTAGCCAATTTTGTCAAGCTATGAATATAGGGTGGAGCCAATTGCCGCTGGCGAACATAAATCGCCTTGAGTGTTTTTTCGATACACTGCTGGCAGGTAAATGCGACATACACATATCGACCGGTGCTGAGCATCGCCTTGGCGGTCTCAAAATCATACTCCGCCAATGCCAGCCAATTTTTGACGACTTTCTCACTCATCCTTCATTTCCGTTCCGGAAGTTGTCCCATTTGAGCGGCCTCCTGCCGATACCGCCGCTGGCGTTCGTAGTCGGCCATCTGGTCTTCATATTCCCGACAGGTCAGCGAGAAAAAATCCAAATAACACTCCATATCCCGCACAAACAGCTTTCGCCCTTTGAGCATTTCAAACCGCAGCACCACATCCGAATCCATCGTTACCACGCTGATATCCGGCTCCGCGCCCGGCACAGCCACCGTCACCGCATCCATTGCCCGGCTGTACAGATCAAAATCGTGCGGCGTATCGACATACAGCCCCACATCAATATCGCTGCCCGGCCGCACAACGCCGTCATTGGCTGAACCGAACAAAAACGCAAATCGCGCCTCGGGGCAGGCCGCATCCAGATGCTTGGCCAATTGATCCACGTCCACATTCACGTCTGCTCAATCTCCCGACTAAACCGAACAAATGTGTCCAGATGCTTTGCTGCAATGCTGAACAAAATATCCGGCGACACCTGCTCATAGCGATGCACGATAAAATTGCGAAACTTCACCATCGGAAGATACGGCTCGGCGTCGGCGATCACCCCCAGCACTTGCAATTTGCCGATCGCATCGGCCGCACCACTGCTCGGCCCGGCCTGATGCAATGCGATGATACGTTCGGCAATATCAATCACCACCTCGACCATCACCTGCAAAGACCGCTCGGCCATCCGCTGCATCGCCCAGCTTTGGCGGAATTGTTCGTAGGAAACCCCCTCCAACTCGCGCTTCAAGTGCAATAGCTGGTCGCTGAGAATTGCCAATTTCCGCTGGATAACGCCGTTGTACTTCATTGAAAATTACAAATAAAGAGGACAATTAACTTGTGGATTAACGACACAAAACATCTTAAAAATATCTATACTCCGTACCCGTCGGTTGCGCCAAAACGGCTCAACCAATCCCCCAACATCTTATTCAGAATAAAGTTATGTCAATCTCAAGCCGGGTTTCAAAACGGCCTGAACAAAAAAATCCCTAACATAAATATCGGTATTGTATTGCCGGAGTATTAGCGAGAGTTTCAAAAAACCGATGATTTTTGTTCAATTTGTGTATGCAGGGTATCAAAATGGCCTAATTCCGATAAAAATCGCCTTTCTATTGACTGTACGCACAATAGGTGCGGTCGTTCTCCCAGACTGTAACCTTGACCAAACGGGCATCGCCAACGTGTCCGGCCAGCCGCGTCCAGGCATACGAGGCCAGATTTTCGACCGTCGGATTGACCGATTCAAGTCCCGGTACATCCACATTTAGGTTTTTATGGTCCACCAATGCCAAAAAGCGATCCTCAACCACCTGTTCCAATTGTGAAATCCAGCCGTCCGTCTCCGGCCGCATCGGCCGTTCGACCGCGATTTCAAGGATGTAATTGTGGCCGTGTCCGGCCGGATTGGCACATTTGCCAAAGCAATCTGTATTTTGCGCCGTATCAAACCGATCATTCCAGAGTTTGTGCATCGCCGCAAACTCAAATTTTTCACTAAAACAATACACGCCGCTGTCCTTTCCAACACATTCAATCGCCCGATAGGGATTTAATTCCAGCTTGATCCGCTCCAGCCGCAATGCCGTAAACGCCTCCTGAATCGGCTGCCAGGCCTGCCCCATCAGCTCGCACAACTCGGCCAGCGTAAGCGATCGCCCCTGTCCGGCGGCCTGCCGGATCGCCGCATCGAACAGCGGGATCGCCCGCTGCCGCACGGCTTGGTCGATCCGCGAAACATTGACCACAAAGCCCGTATCCGCATCCAGCGGGCCGGCCAGTTCAACCCACAGCGCAAGCCAATAGCTCAACCCGCTGCCGCAGGGCTTGCCCGCATACGAATTATACCCCGTTTGCGTCGGCGCAAACGGATTGATGGAAAAACGTATCTGTCGATTCAATCGATGCATTCAATCACACACACACCATTTTTTTGTCCACAGATTTCACTGATTTTCACGGATTCAGGTTAAAGCACTAAAATTTAAGCACTAAATCATAAACAAATTCAAAGCACAAAAAATAGAAACGCTGATGTCACTGATTTTTCTTCATTCTGCATTCTTAATTCTTCATTTATCTGTGTAATCTGTGG
>JBFZBE010000109.1:0-3595 GCA_041308685.1 Phycisphaerae bacterium | reverse complement strand
GTTCTATTTCACCGGCGTCAGCTCCCGCATTGGCGGCATCGGGTTAGAGCAGGTGGCGGTGGATATTCAGCGCCGCTGCGCCGACGCTTATACCCCGCGGCGGCTGGGGACGCTGGAGATGGAGTTCGGCGGCGAGTATCATTACCGCGTGGACGGCGAACGGCATCTGTGGAACCCCACGACCGTCAGCCGGATGCAGCATGCAGCCGTCAACAACGATCAGCGGGCGTATGACGAGTTTGCCCGTGCGGTCAACGACCAGTCGCGGCAGCTCTGTACGCTGCGCGGGCTGTTTGAGTTTGTGCCGGGCAAGCCGGTTCCGCTGGACGAGGTCGAGCCGGCCAGCGCCATCGTCAAGCGTTTCTGCACGGGCGCGATGAGCCACGGCTCGATCAGCAAAGAAGCCCACGAATGTATGGCCGTTGCGATGAACCGGCTGGGTGCGATGAGCAACACCGGCGAGGGCGGTGAGGATGCCGCACGGTATAAGCTCGAACCCAACGGCGATTCGAAGAACTCGGCGATCAAACAGGTCGCCAGCGGACGGTTCGGCGTAACGATCAATTATCTGGCCAACGGCCGTGAGATTCAGATCAAAATGGCCCAGGGCGCAAAGCCCGGCGAGGGCGGCCAGCTTCCGGGCAAAAAAGTAACCGAAGAGATCGCCCACCTGCGCTATTCGACGCCGGGCGTAACGCTGATCTCGCCGCCGCCGCATCATGATATTTATTCGATTGAAGACTTGGCGCAGTTGATCTACGATCTCAAATGCAGCAACCCCGAGGCAAAAATCTCGGTCAAGCTCGTTTCCGAGGTTGGCGTCGGCACGATCGCTGCCGGCGTGGCCAAAGGCGGCGCCGATGAGGTGCTCATCAGCGGCCATGACGGCGGCACAGGCGCCAGCCCGCTGTCGTCGATCAAGCATGCCGGCTGTCCGTGGGAGATCGGCCTGGCCGAGGCCCAGCAGGTCTTGGTGATGAACAAGCTGCGCGACCGCATCCGCGTGCAGACCGACGGCCAGTTGCGCACCGGACGCGATATCGCGGTCGCGGCGCTGCTGGGCGCAGAGCAATACGGCTTCGGCACGGGCGCGCTGGTGGCGATGGGCTGCACCCTGCTGCGCAAGTGCCACGACGGCGCGTGTACCTACGGGATCGCCACGCAAGACCCCGAACTGCGCAAACGCTTTGCCGGAAAGCCCGAATACATCGAGCGCTATCTGACGTTTGTGGCCGAGGAATTGCGGCGAATTATGGCTGAGCTGGGTTTCCGTACGGTCAATGAGATGATCGGTCGGGTGGATCGGCTGTCGATGCATAAGGCCGTCGCGCATTACAAGGCCAAGGGGCTGGATTTTTCGATGGTGTTCCATCAGCCCGAAGTGCTTGAAGACAGGCAGCGGTACAACTCGTCCGCCCAACCCAAACGGCTGGATGACCATCTGGACTGGGGTATTATCAAGAAGGCCGAGGCGGCGATTGAAAAAGGCCAGCCGGTCGAGATCGAAATGCCGATCAAAAACACCAACCGCACGGTCGGTACGATCCTGAGCAACCGGATCGTCAAAAAATACGGCGAAAAAGGGCTGCCGGACGATACGATCCAGATTACCATCCGCGGTTCGGCAGGCCAGAGCTTTGGGGCGTTTTTGTCCAAAGGCGTTACGCTGCATCTGGTCGGCGACAGCAATGATTATCTGGGCAAGGGGTTGTCCGGCGGCCGCATTATTGTCGAAACGCCGCCCGGCTCGCTCTATATGGCGCACGAAAACATCATTGTCGGCAATACGCTGCTGTATGGGGCGACCCGCGGCGAGGCGTTCATCAACGGCATGGCCGGCGAGCGGTTCTGCGTGCGCAACAGCGGGGCGACGGCGGTGGTCGAGGGCGTTGGCGATCACGGCTGCGAATACATGACCGGCGGGCTGGTGGTGGTGCTGGGCAAGACCGGCTGCAATTTTGCCGCGGGGATGAGCGGCGGTATCGCCTATGTGCTGGATGAGATGCAGTTGTTCGATACGCTGTGCAATCTGGATATGGTCGATTTGGAGAGCGTCTGGCGCAAAGAAGATAAAGATCTGCTGTACGGATTGATTCAAAAGCATGAACGGCTGACGCGCAGCACGCGCGCCAAACGTATCTTAAACGCCTGGCCGGATATGGTCAGCCGTTTTGTCAAAGTGATTCCGATTGATTATCGCAAGGCGTTGGAACGGATGCGGGCGACCGAAGCGCGCGACACCGAAACCACACCGGCGACCGAAGAGGTGTTCCATGGCAAAGACTAAGGGTTTTACTGAATATAAACGGCAGAAAGTCGCTTATCGCCCCATCGCGCAGCGTATCGGCGATTATAAGGAGATTGAGATTCCGCTGACTCCGGACGATATCAAAAAACAGGCGGCGCGCTGCGCTGACTGCGGCATTCCGTTCTGCCACAGCAACAGCGGCTGTCCGGTCAGCAACCGCATCCCGGAATTCAACGATATGGTCTATCTGGGTCAGTGGCGGCAGGCGTGCGAGAACCTGCACTCGACGAACAATTTCCCCGAGATCACCGGGCGTGTCTGTCCGGCGCCGTGCGAGACGGCTTGCACATTGTCGGTCAACGACCAGCCGGTGCTGATCCGGCATATTGAGTATCAGATTGTCGAACGCGGGTTTGCCGAGGGCTGGATTGTGCCGCTGGTTGCGACGGAAAAAACCGGCAAGCGTGTGGCGGTGGTCGGGTCGGGCCCGGCAGGGCTGGCGGCGGCGCAGCAGTTGGCGCGTGCCGGCCACAAAGTAACGGTCTTTGAGCGGGGGGCCAAGCCCGGCGGTTTATTGCGGTACGGCATTCCCGATTTCAAACTTGAAAAATGGGTCATTGACCGGCGGCTTGAGCAGATGGCCGCCGAAGGCGTGGAATTCCAGAACGGTGTGTCTGTCGGCGAGGATATCTCCGCGTCGTATCTGACCAAGCGGTACGATGCGATCTGTCTGACGATGGGCGCCTGGCAGCCGCGCGATTTGGCCGTGCCGGGGCGCGGGTTTGAGAATATCGCGTATGCGATGGATTTTCTGACCCGGCAAAACAAGCTGGTCTCCGGCGAATTGGGCGATACGACCGCGGGCCTGAACGCCTACGGCAAAGATGTCATCGTGGTCGGCGGCGGCGATACCGGCAGCGACTGCGTCGGCACGTCGCGCCGGCAGGGGGCCAAGTCGGTTACGCAGCTTGAGATTCTGCCCCAGCCGCCTGAAACACGGCCGCAGGATACGCCCTGGCCGATGTGGCCGCGGACGATGCGCACCAGTTCCAGCCACGAAGAGGGCTGTAAGCGCATGTGGGGTGTGATGACCACGCACTTTACCGGCGCCGAGACCCGCGTGGCTCAGCTTCACGGCGTACAGGTCGATTGGGTCAAAAAGAACGACCAGTGGAAGGTCGTCGAAAAGCCGGGCACGGAGTTTACGCTGCCGGCGGACTTGGTGTTGCTGGCGATGGGTTTTGTGCATGTCGAGCATGGGCCGCTGGTGTCGGGGCTGTCGCTGGAGCTGGATGACCGCGGCAATGTCAAGGCCAGGAACTACCAGACCAGCAATCCGATGGTCTT
>JBFZBE010000108.1:0-5007 GCA_041308685.1 Phycisphaerae bacterium | reverse complement strand
CGGTACACAGAAAAGGCGGCCTCCTGAGTTTAAAGGATGATTGTATGCCATCGACAACCCGAAAGATGTTTATACACGGCGAGGCGCTGGACAATATTCCCTATCCCGATTCTTCTCCCTTTAAGACCAATCGGGCGGGCAAGGTGCGTCAGATGCTGGTGTCGATGGGGCTGTTGGGCGTAAATGACCGGGTTGAAATGGCTCCTACACAGGCCGACCGGCGCACCCTGTTGATGTATCATACGGCCGCGTATCTGGATGCCATGGAGCGGATCAATCGGGGCGAATACAACGTGGAGATGCTGTATATGGGGCTTGGCACGGGCGATTGTCCGGCCTTTCGCGGGGTCTATGATTATGCCTGCTGGGCGGCCGGAGCGACAGTTACGGCCGCCCGGTGTATTCTTGAGGATACGGCGCATATCGCGTTCAATCCGTCCGGCGGGTATCATCACGCCTTCGCGGAACGGGCGGGCGGTTTCTGCTATATCAATGACGTGGTGCTGGGCTGCCAAACACTGACGCAGGCGGGCAGGCGAGTGGTGTTTGTCGATATTGACGTGCATCACTGCGACGGCGTGCAGGCGGCGTTTTATGACCGGTCCGATGTGATGACGATCTCGACGCATCAGGATGGGCGAACGCTGTTTCCGGGAACGGGGTTTATAGAGGATATCGGCGAAGGCGAGGGGAGGGGCTACAGTGTCAATATCCCGCTGCCGCCGGGGACGTATGATGAGATTTATATGCAGGCATTTCGGGCGATTGTGCTGCCGCTGCTGCATAAGTTTGCCCCGGATGTGATCGTGCTGGAGGCCGGGGCGGACACGCTGGCCGGCGACCCGCTGGCGGGGTTGTCGATGACCAACAACGCGATGGCCGATGTAATCAATCTGCTGTTGGCGTTCGGCAAGCCGATACTGGCGGTCGGCGGCGGCGGCTACAATGTGGACAATACCGTGCGGGCATGGGCGCTGGTCTGGTCGGCTCTGTGCGGCGACCAGGCGGGGGATGATTTCACCGCGGGCATGGGCGGGGTGATGCTGGAGAGTATGGACTGGCAGGGGGGGATGGGGCTTAGGGACCGGATTTTGATACCCAGTCAGACGCAGCGGGAAACGGTCAGACCGGCCGTAAATCAAGTCATTGAGCAGGTAAAACGGCTTGTATTTCCGCTGCACGGGCTGTAGTTTTTGGCAAAATATCATCAAATCCTTTACAGGGCTGCTGAAAGTGGATATAATCACTACAGATGAATTCAGGTGAAGGATTAATGGGTGATACACCCAGAGACAATGCGTGAGGACACGATGAGTTTGGATCCTTTTTTTAATCCGCAATCCGTCGCGGTTGTTGGGGCATCGAGCCAGCCGGGCAAGGTTGGTTATGAGATATTGGCCGGGTTGATTCGGGGCGGCTATCCGGGGGTCATTTTTCCGATCAATCCCACCCACAGTCAGATTCAGGGGCTGCAATCCTATCCCAACTTAAAATCCATCGGCCAATCACCCGATCTGGTGGTGGTGGTGGTGGCGGCCAAATATGTTCCGGGGGTGATACAGGACTGCGCCGATCTGGGGGTTAAGGCGACGCTGATCATTTCGTCGGGTTTCAAGGAGTCCGGGACAGCGGGAGCCGAGCTGGAGCAATCGATTTTACGCATCGCCAAAGCGGCGGGCATTCGCATTATTGGTCCCAACTGCATCGGCATTATGGTGCCGGCCAATCGATTTAATGTCAGTTTCGGCGGGACGCTGCCGCAGGCGGGGGGGGTGGGTTTCTTTTCGCAGTCCGGCTCGCTGATGGCTGCGATTGTGGATATGGCGCGCGAAACGGGGCTGGGTTTCAGCAAGATTGTCAGCATCGGCAACAAGGCGGATATGGATGAGTTGTCGCTGATTCGGATATTGGGTGAGGACGACGACACCAACGTTGTGGCGGGGTATTTGGAGACGATTACCAACGGCGATGCGTTTATTCGTCAGGCGGAGCGTGTCAGCCGTCAGAAGCCGATTTTGCTGATGAAGTCGGGCTTTACGACGGCGGGCGCCAAGGCCGCATCTTCGCATACAGGGCGGCTGGCCGAGGTGGAAAGCGCGTATGAGTGTGTCTTTGAGCGGGCCGGCGTGATCCGGTGCGAATCGATCAAAGACCAGTTTGATTGTGCGCAGGCGTTTGCCTATCAGCCGCTGCCCAAAGGCGACCGCGTGGCCGTGATCGCCAATGCGGGCGGGGCGGGGATCATGGCCACGGATGCGATCGAACGGCAGGGGCTGGAGCTGGCGGTGTTTACCGAGCAGACACAAAGCCGGCTGGCGCTGTCGCAGGAGTTGTCGCGTGCGGCCAGTCTGAATAATCCGGTGGACTTGCTGGGCGACGCCCTGTCGGATCGGTATGAGTTTGCGCTGCGGATGGTGCTGGACGATCCGAATGTCGATACGGTATTGATCTTGCTTAGTCCCCATGCGATGACCGAGTGCAATGAGACCGCGCAGGCAATCGTCCGTGTGGTGCAGGAGACCGATTATCATAAACCGGTGCTGGCTTGTTTTCTGGGGGCCGGGCGTGTGGCGGAAGCGGTCAGGATTCTGCGGAAAGGACATGTGCCGCCGTACGATTCGCCCGAAAGCGCAGTCAAGACCATCAAGACGATGTGTCATTATGCCCGCTGGCGGTCGCGCCCCAAACGGGTGGTCAAGCTGTTTAATGTCAATCGCCGCAAGGTGGAACTGATCGTTGAGCGGCACCAGCGGATGAACCAGCTTGAGGTCGGCGAGATGGAGGCCAAAGAGATTCTCGAGGCGTATGGGTTTGTTGTGCCGGAAGGCGGCGTGGCGACCACGCCGGAACAGGCGGCCAACATCGCCAATCGGGTGGGCTATCCGGTGGTGCTTAAAATATGGTCGCCGGATATTTTGCATAAGACGGATATCGGCGGCGTCAAAACCAACGTCAATAACGAGCAGGACGTGATGGATGTATTCGACCTGATGATGTACCGCATCCCGAAAAAAGTTCCCAACGCCAATATCCTGGGCATCTGCGTCGAGAAGATGTGCACCAACGGACGCGAGGTCATATTGGGGATGAATCGCGATCCGCGATTCGGGCCGCTGATGATGTTCGGGATGGGCGGCAAGCTGGTCGAGGTGCTGGAGGATGTGGTGTTCTATCCGGCCCCGCTGACCTCGGACGAGGCACGCCAGATGCTGCTGCGGACGCGGACATACAGTGTATTGCAGGGGGCGCGCGGCGAAGAGGGTGTGGATATCGGCGCGATCGCCGAAGGGCTTCAGCGGCTCAGCCAGTTGGTAACGGAGTTTCCGCAGATCAAAGAGTTGGACATCAATCCGTTTATGGTCGGGCGCGAAGGGACGACGCCGATCGCCGTCGATGCGATGATGCTGCTGGAAAAACGATAACACAAGATTGTGTTGGGAGTGCACAGTATGGAAACGTTTAACTGGAAAGAGCGATTCGGTGACCGGGTGATGACGGCGATCGAGGCGATCGGGCAGATCCAATCGGGCGATGCGATCTTCATCGGCACCGGCTGCGGCCAGCCGCAGCATCTGGTGAAAGCGCTGATCGATCACGGCGGGCATATCTACGATGCGCATATTATTCACCTGCTGACGATGGGCGATGCGCCGTATGCCAACGAAAAATTCCGCGAAAAGTTCAAGATGAACAGTTTTTTTATCGCCGAGAACGTACGCGGGGCGCTGGAGCAGGGCATCGGCGATTATACACCGATCTTTTTGTCGGATATTCCGCGGCAGTTCGAAAGCGGACGGATCCCGCTGGATGTGGCGCTGATTTCGGTCTCGCCGCCGGATATCAATGGGCTGTGCAGTCTGGGGGTGTCGGTGGATATTGTCAAGTCCGCCGCGGCCAACGCCCGCCGCGTGATCGCCCAGGTCAATGCGTATATGCCGCGGACACTGGGCAATAGTTTTATTCATGTCAACGCGATTGACGCGATGGTTCCGTTTGATGAGCCGATCATCACCGTGGAGGCACCCACCTCCAACGAGGCGCTGCGGCGGATCGGACGGCATCTGTCGCTGCTGGTGGAGGACGGCAGCACCATCGAATGCGGCATCGGGCGGATCCCGCAGGCGATGGCCGAGTTTCTCCACGATAAAAAAGAACTGGGCATCCATACCGAGATGTTCGGCGACTGGATCATCGAATTGATCGAGTGCGGCGCGGTTACCTGCAGCAAAAAGACCATCAACCACGGCAAGATTGTCGCCAGTTTCTGCATGGGTTCGCAGCGGCTGTATGAGTATATCAATAACAATCCGATGTTTGAGTTTCATCCAACCGAGTATGTCAACGATCCGTTTGTCATCGCCCAGCACGACAAGATGGTCGGCATCAACGTCGGCCTTGAGATCGACCTGACCGGACAGGTCTGTGCGGATTCGCTGGGCTATCGCTTTTACAGCGGCATCGGCGGACAGGTGGATTTTATTCGCGGCTGTGCGCGGTCGCGCGGAGGCAAGCCCATTATCGCGATCCCTTCGACGGCCAAAGATGACACGGTTTCACGCATCGTCCCCAAACTGACCGAAGGGGCGGGCGTGGTTACCACGCGCGGCGATGTGCATTATGTCGTAACCGAGTACGGCATCGCTTACCTGCACGGCAAGTCCATCCGCGAGCGGGTGCTGTCGCTGGTCAATATCGCCCATCCGAAGTTCCGAAAACAACTGATTCAGGCCGCCAAGGCCCAGCGGTATATTCCCGCCGATATGATCGAGCTGGAGTGGGAAAAGGTGCAGTACCCGGCAGAACTGGAGCGGTACGAGACGCTGCGGGACGGCACACAGATATTCTTCAGGCCGGTCAAACCCACGGACGCAACGGCGTTGTCGGATATGCTGTATTCGCTGTCGCCGGCGTCGGTCAAACGCCGCTACTTTACGCATACGCGCACCTTCCCGCAAAAAGACGTGCAGAAGATGACCACGGTGGACTATGAAAATAATCTGTCGATCG
>JBFZBE010000107.1:0-3162 GCA_041308685.1 Phycisphaerae bacterium | reverse complement strand
CTGGCCGAAATGGGGCTGATGCTGCAGGCCGGGGCGATCGGGTTTACCGATGACGGCTGCGGCGTGCAGGATGCGTCGGTGATGCTGCGGGCGATGAAATATGCCTCGATGTTCAATACGGTTGTGTCGCAGCACTGCCAGGACAATACGCTGGTCAAGGGCGGAGTGATGAATGCGGGGTACAATTCGACGGTGCTGGGGCTGCCGGGGATGGATCCGCTGGGCGAGGATATGATGCTGTGGCGGGATGTGCAATTGGTCAAAAAGACGGGCGTTCGCTATCACGCGCAGCATATTTCGACGGCCGGTTCGGTTGAGATCATCCGTCAGGCCAAACGCGAGGGGCTGCCGGTGACCTGTGAGGTGACGCCGCACCACTTGCTGCTGACGGAAGACTGCGTGGCCGATTACGATACCAACTACAAGGTCAATCCGCCGCTGCGGAAGGCCGCGGATATTGAGGCGATTAAGGGGGCGATTCGGGATGGACTGGTCGATGCGCTGGCGACCGATCACGCGCCGCATCTGAAAAGTGAAAAAGAGCTGGAGTTTTTGGCGGCGCCGTTTGGGATTGCCAGTCTGGAATGCGCGTTGCCGCTGTATATCAAGGCGCTGATTGATACCGGCGTGACGGATTGGTCGGGGATGCTGTCGATGCTGACGTATAAGCCGGCCAAGGTCATTGATGTGGAGAAGGGCCGGATTGGCGCCGGCGACCGGGCGGATGTAACGATTATTGACCCGAATACGGAGTGGGTGATTGATGCCAACGCCTTTTATTCCAAGAGCCGAAATTGTCCGTATCACGGCTGGAAGGTCAAGGGCAAGGTGGTTGCGACGTTGGTGGCCGGCGAGGTGCGCTATTTAGCATCGGATTTCAATTCGGCGTTATGCAAGCAGCGGGCCTAAATGGCGTGTCCCTGAATTTACCGTAAGACGAGACGATCGGAACTTATGCCGTTTTTGATTGATGGATACAATTTGTTGCGTTCGGTGCAAAAGTACGATGCCTATGCCGATCTGACCGATGCCCAACTGTGCCATTATCTGGCCGACTTTCTGCGTGCGGTACACGACCGGGGGACGATTGTCTTTGACGGCGTTGGCCCGCCGGACAAGCGTGAGCTGATGGGCATAAAGGGGTTGGAGATACGGTTTTCCGGCAGCAATACTGATGCGGACACTCTTATCGAGTGGAAGATCAAAGAGAATACCGCGCCGCGGCGGCTGGTGGTGGTCAGCAGTGATCGGCGGCTGCGCGATGCGGCGGGGCGGCGCAAGGCCAAGTCGGTTCCGGTGGATATTTTCTGGCCGGCGATGTGCAGGGCACTGGAAAGCGCCTCGAAGACGGTGTCGGAGCCGCGTGAAAAACAAAAGGGTATCGCTGACGAACAAGTGGATTCATGGATGGATTATTTTGACTCGAAGAGTTAGATCTTTGAGGTGCGATAGAATGGATTGTGATGGCAATTAAGACAAGCAAGCTGAGTCAGACATTTCTTTCGGATCGGGTGACGGATCATCTGCATCGTCAGTTTGTCGCGCTGAGTACCGAAGATACGGTTGCAGAGGCGTTGGCCAAAATACAGCAGCAGGAACTGGATCAGCCGATTGTTTATTTTTATGTGTTCGATGAGCAGCAGCGGCTGGCGGGGGTGATTCCGGTGCGTAAGCTGCTGTTTGAAAAGCCCCAGACAAAAATCGCGACCTTTATGCTTTCGAATGTGATTGCGGTGTCGCAGGGGACCTCGATTGGCGAGGCGGGTTCGGTGCTGCTGGAGCATCGGCTTCTGGCGGTACCGGTGGTGGACGATCAGCGGCGGATGCTGGGTGTGCTGGATTTGAGTCATTTTACCGAGGATGCGTTAGACTCTCTGTCGATGGTGCAGCGGCCGCAGGTGGATCGGTTTTTTCAGCTTCTCGGTCTGCATATCAGTCTGAATCGGCATGTTTCGTCTTGGACGCAGTTTCGCGAGCGGTTTCCTTGGCTGTTGTGCAATGTGGCCAGCGGGCTGATCTGTGCGGTGATCGCCAGTTTTTACGAATTGCTCATCCAGCAGGTGGTGCTGCTGGCGATGTTTATTCCGGTGGTGCTGGCGCTGGGGGAAAGTGTCAGTATGCAGGCGATGACGATCACGCTGCAGGCATTGAATGTCAAGCATTTTTCGTGGGGGATCGTCCGGCGGTTTTTGAACAAGGAGATCGTTACGTCGCTGCTGCTGGGCGCCGGCTGCGGCGTGTTGATCGGGGCGGCGGCCTTCTTCTGGAAGGGACAGTTTTTGCAGTGTGTGGCCATCTGCGTGAGCGTCGTGCTGTCCATTTTGACCGCGTGTGGACTGGGGGTGTTTATTCCGTCAGTGGTTCGCGCGTTTCGAATGGATCCCAAGATCGCGGCCGGGCCGATCGTGCTGGCCTGTGCCGATGTGGCCACACTGATTTATTACTTTGGCGTTATGAAGATGCTTTCGTCGTAATCAGTCTTTTTGAGTGGTATTGTCCTGTACGCCGATGACCTTGACCGGGGCGATTTTTTCGAGGTCTTCTTTCAATGCCGCTGCATCGCCGACCACCACAATGCTCAACGTGTCCGGATGGACGATCTTTTGTGCCAAATCGACGCAGTCCTGAGGCGAGGCCTGTTTGAGTGCCTTGAAGAGCTGTTTGAAGTAGTTGCGCGGCAGATCCTGCGACTCCATCATCCACAGGTCGCGGGCGACTTGCTGGGGCAGTTCCCGGTTGCGGGCAAAGCTGCCGAGCAAAAAGCTGCGGGTTTCGGTAAATTCGGTGTCTGTCGGCGGGACGGTGCGGAATTGATCGACCTGCTCGAGAATCACGCGGAGAGTTTCGGCGGCGGAGGGGTTTTTGGTAAAGGTGGAGATCTCAAATGTCCCGGCCTGATTGAGCGGATTGAAATAGCCCTGTGCGCCGTAGGTCAGGCCGCGTTTGACGCGGATGGCGTCGTTGAGGCGGCTGTTAAAGGCCAGGCCGAAGTAGTTGGCGGCGATCAGGCTGTAAAAATAGTCCGGCTGCTGGCGGCGGGTGATGCCCAGATGGCCGACGTGGAGTTGGGCCTGTGCGCTGCCGGGACGGTCTACGAGGCTGATGCAGGTGGGGGCCGGCTGAGGGAGTGAGGCCCAAGCCGGAGCGTTTTCGGGAGCATTG
>JBFZBE010000106.1:0-2956 GCA_041308685.1 Phycisphaerae bacterium | reverse complement strand
TTTCCACGCTGCATAAATTGATGGAAGACCCGACAATGAATCTGGTCATCGGCAACTTTTTGAACCGGATGGGGGTTACATTTGCGGCCTGTCTGCTGGTGATGGCGCTGGCGACACTGATGCGGCCGCTGGCGGCGCCGGTCGAGTTCAAGATCAATACCACGATCGCTCTGCATACCTCCGGCTATGCAAAAATGGCTGGTCTGATCGTGATTGTTCTGACGCTGATTCTTTATGTGATATTCAGCCCGCTGGTTATAGCCCGATAGCGGCGGATATGCGGAAAACCGTTTTTTACAGGACAATCACAATGAAGCACTCTTACCTGATCTTGCTGTTGAGTTTGGCAGTGCTGTTGCAGTCGGGCTGTTCGCGCAAGACCGAACCGGATGCCTCAGAATCCGACAATGCTGTTGCGGATGCGCCATGGATGACGGACTTTGAAACCGCCAAACAGAAAGCCGCCGCCGAAAGCAAAGACTTGCTGGTCAATTTTTCCGGTTCTGACTGGTGTTATTGGTGCAAGCGGCTGGACGGCGAGGTCTTTTCCAAGCAGGGATTTATCGAACAGGCCGACAAGGTTTTTGTATTGGTGCTGATTGATTTTCCCTCGGACAAATCGCGGCAGCCCAAAACCCTGCAGGCACAAAATGACCGTCTGGCAAAGCAGTTCAACATTCGCGGCTATCCAACGGTGATACTGATGCGCGCCGACGGCATGCCGTACGCTGAAACCGGATATCAAGAAGGCGGCCCGGATGTGTATTGGGCACATCTTCAAGAACTCCGGCAGAAAAAATAAACGGTTTTTGCCCCTGTGCAGCCGCACTTAAAAAATCGAAAACCTGCAAAAAAAGAGTTGACAATTCCGAGCGAAACTCTTATAAAGGCGATTCTTATTTAGTTCTCATTACCCTCCTCCGAAACCGGATACCGTCTAATACGGGTCCGGTTTTTATTTTATTAAATCTGTATAAATAAGACCCTGAATAATCAAAAGCAAGCGAGAATTAATTGACATTTTCACACGGATGCGGTAGTATGTCGCCCGTCAAAAGGACGTGTTAATTATTCATGAGGATGATAAAATCATGGCTTCAGAGATAAATCGTACCCCGGTTGTGCTGGTCGTGGACGATAACCCGCACAATTTGGAGCTTATTTTGGCTTATTTGGAGGATGTAGATTGCCGCACAGTCGCCGCGGAAGGGGGCTTGGAGGCCTTGGAGATCGTCCGCAATGACCCGCCGGACTTGGTGCTGCTGGATGTGATGATGCCCCGGATCAGCGGCTTTGAGGTCTGTCGCAAACTCAAAAGCAACCCGCAAACCGTCGATATTCCGGTGATTATGGTTACCGCACTCAATGAAATGGGTGACATCGAAAGGGCGATCCAGTCCGGTACGGACGATTTTCTCAGCAAACCCGTCAACAAGTGGGAGCTCATCACCCGCGTCAAAACAATGCTTCGGCTCAAGCACCTGACCGATAAATTGGAACGCACTCTGGCGTATCTGACCGAGATCGAACAGAACGTCCAGCAAGCCAAAAATTGAATGCATTTTATAGGACGTTAGGGGTGGCGGCACGATTTAACGTCCTTCTTTAGTTTTCAGCACGTCAGCCAATCGATACAGCCGGTATATCTGGCATTGTGCCGTTGAAAAATCGGCACTTTTTACCATTCTTTTTGGGGCTTATCCTTAAATCACCGCTCATTCACGCCGATACACAGTGTAACAACCTGAAATTGAAACTGATGTAACAACACAGGCGGATTTTTGGATGAGCAAACTGCTTGAGATCTTTGGAAAAGGGATTGCCTTGAATACTGCGGAATTGATTCGGCATTGGCTGGATCAGTCTCTGTCGCAGGATCACAATATGCCGGACTGCCAAAAGGAACAAATGGCAGCGGTGATCGATCACTTGTCCAACCATGAAATGGTTGCGGCACAGGAAAAACTGGGGGCCTATCTGACCGATGCACCGGATTGCAGTTGCGGCCGTATGGCGGCGGCGGCGATTTGTCTGCGTAACAATCTTCCTTGCGATGCCCTGGAACAGGCGCAAAGCGTGTATTATCGCCAGCCGTCCAATACGATGGCGATGTATGTGATGGGCTATTGTCTGGAACGGATTGGCAGGGCGGCTGAAGCGACGGATTTTTATCAGGATTGCCTGAAGTTCAAACACCACTTGCAGCTTCCGCGTCAGCGTCTTGCGGCGATTCGGATGCGCAGCGGACGGCTCGATCAATCCATTGGCGAGTACGAACAGTTGACATCCGAGCACCCGGACGACATCGCATCGATCGTACTGCTGGGCTACCAGTACGTCGCTTCAGGGCGTTATGACCAGGCGATCGAGACCTTCAATATGGCGATTGTTTCGCATCCGGACAATTTCTTTCAAACACAACAGGATGACGACATTGAGTCGCTGGCACAAAGCGGATGCTTTGAACAGGCCATGGAAAAAATTCATTGGCTGATCGAGCAAGTCGGATTGATGCCCGATTTGATCGTGCGGATGGCCGACATTTATGCACGCTGGGGACGGGATGGCGAGGCGATCGCCTGTTATGAAAACGCGATTCGCGTGCAGCCCAACTCTCTGGAAGCGGTCATCAAGCTTGGCACGCACTATCTGCGCGGGCGGCGGTTTGCATTGGCGGCCGAGCAGTTCAATCAGGCCGCCGAAATCAACGACGATATTGTGGACGCTTACATCGGGCTTGCAACGTCCTATAAGCTGTCGGGCGATGCACAGGAGGCCGCACGGACATTGTCACTGGCGCTGGCAATTCAGCAAAACAGCACGCTGTTGTTTTCGGAGGCGGCGACGCTGCATTTTCAGGCGATCCTGGATGAGAATAAATCCGCAGACACAAACAGCGATAAGGTGATTGTTTTGATACAGGACGTCATTCGTGCCCATCAGGAACAAGTTCGCC
>JBFZBE010000105.1:0-2557 GCA_041308685.1 Phycisphaerae bacterium | reverse complement strand
CGCTCTTCCGATCTTCATCCCGCCGCCGTCGATCATGCCGTGGCCGATGATGCCGATATCGTGCAGGCCAATCCCCCAGATCAGACTGTTTTCCCAGAAGCTATGGCCGAAGTCCTGATATTCAACGGGTTTATGCCACGCATTCTCAGCGGGGATATCGTATACCTTCATTTCGTTGGGGGCGGCCTTAATGACGGCGCCCCGGTCGATGTGCAGGGTGATATTGTTTTGCAGCTGGATCGAGCCGCACAGGTAAGTGCCCGCGGGGAAATACACTGTGCCGCCGCCGGCCTTACTGCATTTGCTGATGGCTTTCTGGATGGCCGGAGAGTCCAGTTTTTCCCCTTTGCCGGTGGCTCCATAATTCTTTACATTGAAAACCGTTTTTCCTGCTTGGCAGGGCAACACCCCGCAGGTCAACAATACAATCAATGCGGCGGCCAAGGCGGTCGATGATGGTTTTTGCATGTTCAGATTCCTTTAATGGGTCAGCCGTTCAATAAGCCAATCTTCAAAGCCGTCCAGGTCTTTCCATGCCGTGGCACAGCGGATTTTTCGTGCCTTGCGGTCGATTCGCGTGCATCCTTCGTCATCGACCCGGATGCCCAGCGTTTCCATTTTGACCAGGTCTGTCGATAGGGCCAGATAAATGGCGACCGTGTCGAACAGGGTGGTCGTCTTGAGGTCGGCCATGTTGGGGGTTGTTTCCAGCGGCAATTCCGGATTGGCGATCCAGATGCGATAGGCCTCGATCAGGGCCTGGGTCAGGGGGTCGTCGTGGTTGAGGATCGTTTGGTATTTTTCGCCCTCCAAGACGACCACGCCGCAGGTGTCCAGCGGGGTGATGGTCATCGATTTCCACGGGGCGGCGAATGTTTTCTGAGCTTCTGGCAGAAAACATTGTATATTATATTCCGGATGGACTCGCTTTTGTCCGGTGTAACCGCTGCGGATGCTGCCATACATCCCGACGAAATCAACTTTGGCCGCAATGCCGGGGTCGCGATCCAACGCCGCGGCGATGTTGGGCAGGGGGCCGATATCGATCAGCGTGATCGGCTCCGATGAGCTATTGATTGTGTCGATTAACGATTTTACGCCGTCCTGATAGATCGTGCCCGGATAGGATTTGAGGTCATAGTCTTTTACCCAGTCGAGCATATAGTTTTTCATTCGGCTGTCCAGCACCCCGATCCCGATAGGGATATCGGTTCTGCCGGCCAGGGCCAGCGTTTTGGCAATAATCTTGGCCCGGGCCGTCGTGTCGCCTGTGGACGATACAATTAATTTGATGTCAAACTCCGGCGACTTGAGCATCAATAACAAGGCCCACAGATCGTCAATGTCGGCCCCGATGTCGGTATCTAAAATGACGGCTATTTTCTGGTTTTCGTTCGTCATAACGGCGGTCTCCTGTTGCTTGGGATTAAGTTTTTCATTTTTACAGCACCCCAGCGGGATTAGGGCTGAAAGCAGCACCACACTCAACCAGGCTGGTCTGTAATGGATTAGAGAATCCTTCACTCTCATGGTATTGGTTAAATTGTACATTTAGCTCCCTCTTTAGACGGATTTAAACAATTTGTCAATACGCTTGTGCGATTTTACAAGAACCGGGGGACAATCGCAAGTTTTTAATCCGATCTCGTTTTAGCGGCTCTTAGACTTTGATAAATGTCTTTTTGCGATACATCCAATACAAAATCAGCCATACAATGGCAAAGGTCAGAATTTCGTTAATCAGGCCGTAATAGCCGCCCAACTGACCTTTCAGGCCGCCCAGAAAAATATCCGTAACATGGCGGAAATTAAACAGATGGACGCCCACATAGACCGCGATGGCGTTGGTTCCAATCACGACAAACCCGAAGGCCCACTTCTTGAGGCCCCAGACATCGATGACCAGGTAAAAGACGGCCAGCAATAAATAACACCACCCGCCGGAAAACAGGACAAACGAGCTTGTCCAGAGGCGTTTGATCCCGGGAAACCAGAGATTCCAGACCATCCCCATCAGCAGAAGGCCGATGCCTGCCGCAAAAAGGACAAGGGTCTTGGTCGTTTCGGTGTTTTTGGAACGCAGGAGATGGCCCGCCATGACCCCCAGCATCACCGTGGCGGTAAAGGTCATACTGCTGAGCACCCAGGTGTAATTGAGCCCGTCATCGAACCGCCCCAATACCCACTGATCGATATAATGGGCCAGATTTCCGTCTTCGGTCAAATTGCCGGCGCCATAACCGGGGACCGGTACCCATGCCATCAAGGCCCAGTAGCATAAAAGCAAACCGACCGTCAGGATGATTTGCCCGCGCAGCTTGAACTGAAGGATGAGGATCGAGGCGAAAAGGTACCCGGCGGCAATCGCCTGAAGCGTATTGTTGTAGAGCTTGAATTTTGAAATATCGTAGGACAACAGATGGCCCTGTACCATCATTCCCAGGATCCACAGGAGGATGACGCGTTTGACAATGTGCAAATAAATTTGCATTTTAGCCTGACCGCCGGCCAGATGTTTACTGAACGAAAAAGGCATCGCCGTCCCGACAATAAACAA
>JBFZBE010000104.1:0-3815 GCA_041308685.1 Phycisphaerae bacterium | reverse complement strand
AATCGAGGCAACTATGGGACAATATCAAGAAGTGTTCGGCAAACTCAACCGTGCGGCGCTGATTCCATTTTTTGTGCTCGGCGACCCGGACGCACAGACCAGCTTGGCAATCATTCAATCCGCCATTGACGCGGGGGCGGATATTTTGGAGCTGGGCATCCCGTTCTCCGACCCGGTCGCCGATGGGCCGACCATCCAGAAAGCCGACGTGCGCGCCCTGCAGGCCGGAATGACCCCGCACAAAGCCCTCGACCTGATCGCCCGGATAACGGCCTACAAACCCCTGCCCATCGGCCTGTTGGTCTATTACAACTTGATATTGCAATACGGGGTGGAGGCGTTTTTCCGAGACTTCAAAAAGGCCGGCGGAACCAGCGTGCTGGTGGCGGATTTGAGCATTGACGACGCCGAGGAGATCGCCCCGGCCGCCCGCGCGGCGGGGCTGGAAACGGTCTTTATGGCTACCCCCAACTGCCCCGACGAACGGCTCGAACGCATCATCAGCCAAACCACAGGGTTTGTCTATACCGTCTCGGTGCTGGGAACGACCGGCGAAAGGCAAGGGGTGTCGGACTTGGTCAGCCCGCTGATTAAGCGGCTCAAACGTCTGACCAAGATCCCCATCTGCGTCGGGTTTGGGGTCAGTTCACCTGACCATGCCCGCCAAATCGCCGACGCCGGCGCCGACGGTGTGATCATCGGCAGCCGCATCGTCAAGATCATCGAAGACAACCTCGGCAATACGGACAAAATCTGCACCGAGGTCAAGGACTTTCTAACCCAAACCCTGACCCGCTTAATAAGCTGAACAGCCGGGGCGTCAATTTTTTGATTTTTTTGCTTGACAAGTTAGACACAACTAACTATATTCACCCCACCTAAGTATGAGTGAAACCGGTAAACAATTGAGCGCGTCCCTTGAGGACTATCTGGAAGCGATCTTTCTGCTGTCGCAATCGGGCAAGGTCGCCCGCAGCAAGGACATCGCCGAGCATCTGGGGGTTGCCCGCCCCTCAGTAACAGGAGCATTGCGCTCGCTGACCAGCAGACGGCTGATCCACTATAAGCCATACGGCTATATCACATTGACAGAAAAAGGGTTACGAATGGCCGGGAAGATTTCCAGGCGGCATGCCGCATTGGAGAGCTTCTTTGTGGACATTTTGGGTGTGGAACACGCCGCCGCCGAGCGTGCCGCCTGCATGGCCGAGCATGCCGTCGGGGGCGACATCACCGCCCGGCTGACGGCCTATCTGGATTTTGTCGCCGGCCAGCAGGACGCTGACGCATTCAAGCTCTACTACGATAGTTTACGCAACGTGCAATCATGAAAACATCGAACAAAACCGTGGAAAACCCAACAATGCCCTTATGTGATATGACCGCCGGAAAGACGGTACGAGTCGTTTCGGTCGATGCCGGACACGGCCTCAAGAGCCGCTTGGCCGCGATGGGCGTACTGCCCAGCGCCGCGCTGCATATTATGCGCAACGAAGGCGCTGGCCAGATCATCGTTTCCATCAAAAACAGCAAAGTCGTGCTCGGACGCGGCGCGTCGCACAAAATCTTCGTTACGGCGGAATAATTTTTTTACACCACGAGTTAGGTTCTCCTAACAACACCAAAGAAACCACTATGGAACAGACAAAAGAGATACTGGTTGCCCTGGCCGGCAACCCCAACAGCGGCAAGACCACGGTCTTTAACCTGCTGACCGGCGCACGGCATCACGTCGGCAACTATCCGGGGGTAACCGTCGAAAAAGTCGAAGGCCGCCGTCTTTATAACGGATACACGCTGAATATTGTCGATCTGCCCGGCACTTACAGCTTGACGGCGTATTCGACCGAAGAGCTGGTTACCCGCAATTTTATCTTTGATGAACATCCCGATGTGGTGGTGGATGTGCTGGATGCGTCCAATATCGAACGCCACTTGTATCTGGCCACGCAGTTGATGGAAATGCGCGTGCCGCTGGTGCTGGCGCTGAATATGTCCGACATCGCTAAAAGTCACGGGCTGGAATTTGATTTGCCGATGCTGGAGCGGCTGCTGGGCGCACGCATCGTGCCGATGGTCGCCAGCAAGGGACAGGGCGATACGGCGCTGATGGAAGCGATCGTGCAGACCGCCGCCCAAAGTGCACCGGTCGGCGTTGTCATTCCCTACGGCAGGGACATCGAGGCGGAACTGGCCAAGATCGAGTCGCTGCTGGCCGGACGCAAAGAACTGATCGAACGCTATGGCAGCCGATGGACGGCCTTGAAACTGCTGGAAAACGATACCGAGGTGATCGGCCATATCAAAGACCTGCCGATTTTGGCGCAGGTCAACGCCTCCCAGATGCATCTCAAGTCGCTGTGCGGCGATGCGCCGGACATTCTCATCGCTGACCGCCGCTACGGCTTTATCAGCGGGGCATGTCAGGAGGCCGTCAAAAATCCCGTGATCCATCGCCACGACATCAGCGACAAAGTCGATCTGGTGCTGACGCATCGCTGGCTGGGGCTTCCCATCTTCGGGCTGCTGATGTATCTGGTGTTCTATCTGACTTTTACGCTGGGCAGCTTTCCGATGGATTGGCTGGACGGCTTCTTCGGCTGGCTGGGCGAGCGGGTGGTTCATATATGGCCGGAAGGCCATTTACTCTGGCTGCGGTCGCTGATCACCGATGGCGTGATCGCCGGCGTCGGCGGCGTGATCGTCTTTTTGCCCAATATCCTGCTTTTGTTTCTGGGCATCGCGTTTCTGGAAGACACCGGGTATATGGCGCGGGCGGCCTTTATTATGGATCGCGTGATGCACAAAATCGGCCTGCACGGCAAGAGCTTTATCCCGATGCTGATCGGCTTTGGCTGTTCGGTGCCGGCGATCATGGCCACGCGCATCCTCGAAAACCGCCGCAACCGACTGGCGACGATGTTAGTGATCCCGCTGATGAGCTGCGGGGCGAGATTGACGATTTATGCCCTGCTGATCCCGGCGTTCTTTGCCCCGCATTGGCGCGGGCCGGTGATGTGGCTGATCTATGTGATCGGGATTGTGGTTGCGATCATCTGCATCAATATCCTGCGCAAGACGATCCTCAAGGGCGAATCCGTACCGTTTGTGATGGAACTGCCGCCCTACCGCATCCCGACGGCGCGCGGCCTGCTGATCCACATGTGGGATCGCGGCTGTATGTATCTGCGCAAGGCCGGAACCGTCATTTTGGGGCTGTCGATCGTGTTGTGGTTTTTGATGAGCTTCCCGGCGCCGCCGCAAACCGGCGCACGGGCCGTCTCGGAAAATCACCAGCAGGCCGCGGCGCTGGAATACTCCATCGCCGGCCGCATCGGCAAGGCGATATAGCCGGCCATCAAGCCGCTGGGCTTTGACTGGAAGATCGGCACCGCCCTCATCGGAGCGACGATGGCCAAAGAGGTCTTTGTCTCGCAGTTGAGCATCGTCTATGCCCTCGGCGGCGGCGACGAAGAAGAACAGTTGATGCAGTTGGAAGAGCGGCTTGCCGCTGACTACAGCCCGCTGCAGGGGTTTTGCGTGATGCTGTTCTGTCTGCTCAGTTCGCCCTGTATCGCCACGATCGCCGTTACCCGCAAGGAATCCGGCGCGTGGAAATGGGCGCTATTGCAGTTTTTCGGCCTGACGGCTATCGCATACATCCTTACATTGGCCGTCTATCAGATCGGGGTGCTGGTGTTGATGTAAATGGTTTGATATGTAAAAACTGCCATTATTTTCAAAACTGGTTCAGTTGTGCCGCAGAATTGCCGATACCTTACCAAAGTAAACTCTTAATTAGATCGGAAGAGCGT
>JBFZBE010000103.1:0-4491 GCA_041308685.1 Phycisphaerae bacterium | reverse complement strand
CCAGGATATGCCGATCCAGCAGCGCACTGTGAAAGAGCTTGGCAAAATCCGTCGCGTGCGCCGAGGCCGGACGCTGCTGGGTGGTCGTCGTTGTCGCGGCGGCTTGCTGCGACGCAGGACGCCGCCTCCGCGAGCGGCGGGCGGCGGCGCGCTGCTGCGGGGTCTGGGCGGCGGCGGGATCGGCTTGCGGATTGGCCGGTGCGGCAGTCGTGGTCGTCAGCAGGATCGGGTTGGGGTTCAGCTCAAACGCCTTTTGCGCCTGAATTTGACCCAACTGAAAGGCCAGCGTCTGCCGCTGCGGCTCATCCAGTCCGATCCAGTCAAAAAAGGACGACAGCACCGCCTGCGCTTTTTGATTGGCCTCTTTGTCCGAGGTGATCGCCCAGGACAGCGGCAGTTTGGCGTTCTCATCCTCGATATAGATCGTTACTTTGGCCGTGCCGATCTCCAGCTCAACCGGCTCTATCGCATACGGCCAGTCCGTCGTGTACGGGCCGAAAATCAGCAGATCGTCCGGTGTAACCGCAAAGTCCAGCGCCGTATCTTCCGTCTGTGCGGCCGCCGTCTCATCGGACATTGCCTCGGCGGAATCGGCTTGTTCGTCCGTTTCGGCATCCGAACTTTTCGGGTCAGAACCCGTCATCTCGGCAAGAAGGTCTTCGGGGGATTTTTCTTCTTCCGCTGCATCCGTCTCTGACGGGGGCTTATCTTCATCCTTTTGCGTATCCGCGGCATCTTCCGCGGCCTCCTCTGCGGCCGGGTCGTCTTTTTTGACGCCGAAAAGGTCGGACAACGCATCCAGCACATCAACAGGGGTATCTGTACCGGCTGCACGGCCTGCCGCTTCGGGGTTGAGGACTTTTTCAATCTGCTCGTCGCTGGCCTGCGCCAGCCACTGGTTGAGATACTGATACCGCTGGTCGGCGCTCATCCAGAACAAATCCGAAAAATCCGGAAGCCCCTCGCGTTCGGCCAGCTCAAATGCCTTGGAGGGCAGCGCCGACAGCGCGTATTTCATCGCCGAATCCAGCGCATACCGCGCCCGCTGGTACTCGATCATATAATCCTGCCGCCGCTTGGCCATCGTTACGCGCACCGACAGCGTCGCTGTCAGCGTTACCAGCGCCGCCAGCACCAGCACCGCAATCACCAGGGCAACGCCTCTGTATTGACGATTGACAATTGACGATTGACAATTTTTTGTTCGCAGCGGATAACTCACAAATATTAAAGTTTAAAGTCTATAATTTAAAGCTAAAGGTTAAAACTCAAAACTGCCGACACACACTGTTTTTTATCCATCCCGACAGGTCGGGGCTTCACTGTGTTCAGCAGATTACACAGATTTTTTATGTTAAAAGTTAAAAGTAAACTGTCAAAAGTATTGAATTTTTCTTCATTCTAAATTCTTCATTCTTCATTCTTGTCCTGTAAATCCCGTTAATCCTGTCTAAACAAAACTTACTGTCGCTGTTCCGGTTCGGCGGGCGGCGGCTCCGGGTTGTCCGCCGGGGCTTCTTCGGTCGATGCGTCTTTGGCTTGTTCTTCTTTTTGTTTTTCGTCTTCGGCGGTTTCGATGCCGGCGGCGTCCAGCGTGCGCGGCACAAACTTGTACGGGATAAACCGCGTGCGGTCGATGGCCACGGTACGGTATAAAATCAATTCCGGCGGCACACCCAGCCGGCCGTCCGGCAACTGCTCCATCGGCGCAAACGACACCCCGATCCGCACCGACGTCGGCAGCGTCGGCTTATCCCACTGGGCGGTAACCGTCTCGCCGTCCACCGTAACCATCTCAAAATGCGTCAGCCCGTCGGCAACCGGAATAAACATCCCCAACGACGGCGAAGCGGCGGCGTCCTTTTCCAGCACCTTGTCCTCCAGGTTCAGTCCTTCGTGCATCCGGTACAGCGTCAGCGTCCGATTCCAATCGTCATACAGCGTTTGCCAGACAACGCGATCATAAATCTCCGGTTTGGGCGGCACGGCCGAGCCGTAGAATTTATTTTCAAGCGTCAACTGCGCCGCATTGTATCCATTGTCGTATTTATTGCGAAACGCCATCGTCGCATCAAAACCCGGCGCCGCCAGCCGGTCAATGTCTTCGGCGACTTTCTGCAGAATCTCCCGCGCCAGCCGATTTTCGTCGATCTGTCCGGCCAGCCGGGCAATGCCCCGGCGCGTGTGATAATACATCGCCATCACCGCCGTGATCAGCAGCGCCGTCAGCATCACCGCCGTCAGCGTCTCGATCAGCGTAAACGCCGCCGGTCCGTCAGGTGTTTTGCGGCGATTGTTCCTCATTGCGACCCCGATAGCTGAGGAACATAGGACGCCGCAAACTCATTGTACTTGTCAAAGTCCATTCCCAGCGTCTGCAAAAACTCATCTTCTTCCAGACGGAGTTGCTCCAGCAGTGTATCATAATCGTCATTGAGGCCGTACTTGGACAGATGATCCAGTTTTTTCTGCCGCTGCCGCTTGAGAAAACTCAGATACGCATCGACATCCAGCCCTTCCTGCGACAAAAAGGCCGTCGTCGTTTCCTGAACGATCGCCTCCTGCTGTCCCGATGCCGTCCCATTGAGCAGGTCAAGGTACTCCTGTTCGGCCTTCTGCTGGTCGGTGATCTGTTTGACCAGCTCAGGGGACAGGTTGGTGATCCAATGCTCCAGGTCCACCGACTGATACTGCCCCTTGCTGTCGTTAAACCCCGCCGAACAGACCGCGCGAATCCACATCTGATCGGTGATCGGCTCATTAAACGCCTCGATTGTCGTCTGCCACTGAATATCGGGGCGGGTTTCACTGTAGCCGTAATCGGTCAAATCCTGAACGTTGGCCTGCGACAGAAGCGACTCCATCTTCTCGCGGGCGATCTCAAAGGCCTCGCTGCGCAGACGCATATCGGTCATCGCCCCGACCAGCCGGTCGATCAGCGTCATGGCCGAACTGACGATCAGCCCGACAACGACGATCGCTACGGCGATCTCGACCAGCGTAAACGCTTTGTATGAAACCACAGATTTCACAGATTACACCGATTATGATTGCATTTTGCCACAGAGGACACAGAGTTCACAGAGAGAGTTCTTGGTTTTGAGTTCACTAAAAACGCATCACCCAAAACTTAAAACTCAATCTGTGAAAATCTGTGAAATCTGTGGATTCTCTTCTATTCCTAAAACACAACATTCTCTTTGTTTTGCGGCAGCAGCATATCCGCATCGCCTTCGACCAACTGTACGGGCTTTCCGAGCCGATGGATCAGGATCGACCAGGCGTCGCCGTCAGCGTCGCGCAGGACGACCTTGCCGCCGAACTGCCAGCCGGCCCGGCCGGCGTAAAATCGCGCCTCGGTAAAGCCCTGGCCGCTTTCGCGTGTGTCCTCCAGGTCGTCATAAAGGACATAATCGAACTGAAAATCATCGTCAAATCGGCCGGTTGTGATGATCGCCTCATCGTCGGGAATGCCCGAAAAATCCAGCGCCTCAAACTGCCGCAGAACATAGCGGTCGTTTTCGCTGTCCAAAATCACCGCGTAGCGCCGTTCGGACTGTTGGGCCGCCTCGTAGGCCATCTGAAATACACTGACCAAATCCTCGGCGCGGCTCTTGAACCGGGTATTGCCCCAGATCGCGCCGAAACTGAGCATCGCAATGCCCGTCAGCAGCGCCACCATCGCAACGACCATCAGCATCTCGATCAGGACCAACGCCCTGCGGGATGGACGATGGACGAAGGTCGATGGACGAAGGGGATGAGGACGTCGCAAAATCGTCAATCGACAATCGTCAATCGTCAATGGCTTAGTCCACGTCCGTGCTGTACAGATCGGCGTCATAGCTGTTCTCTTCGCCGCCTTCCTTGCCGTCGGCGCCGTAGCTGATGATCACAAACGGCTTGCCGCTTTCGGGGTTGAGCTGATAGACAAACTCCTGCTTCCAGGCGTCCAGCGGGATTTGTGTCGTTTCCAGATACCCGCCGGTCGCCCAGCCGGTTACATCCGTCGGCTGCTCGACCAGTTCCAGCAGCCCCATGTCCTCGGTCGGATACCGGCCGGTGTCCAGCTTGAACATATTGACCGCCCCGTGCAGCATCTTCAGCGTCGCTTTGGTGGTCGTTACCTTGGCCTTTTCGGTCGTACCCATAAAGTTCCGCGCCGCCACACCCGCCAGCAGCGCAATGATCAGCAGCACCGCCATCAGTTCGACCAGCGTAAAGCCTTTGTACTTTTTTGCCTGCATCATAAAATCCTCTCAATTAATTCAACACCTTTATTGGCTTCCAGCTTCCAGATACCAGCTCCCAGCTTTTTCTGGTTGCTGGGAGCTGGCTGCTGGCCGCTCTTTTAAAACTGCGTAACAGAGTACTGGAACAGCGGCATCAGCGTCGCGTAGGCGATCACGCCGATGACGCCGGCCATAAAGACAATGATCAGCGGCTCGACAATCGCACTGAGCCGCTCGATGACCAGGTCGCTGGACGCTT
>JBFZBE010000102.1:0-3353 GCA_041308685.1 Phycisphaerae bacterium | reverse complement strand
CGTTTTCATCGGCAATTCCCTTTTCTAAAAAAATCCGGTTCTTGACAAACTTTCAAAACAACTATATCGTAAAGCCAGACGTTTGCAAGTGCCGTTTAAGAATTAAGAATGTAGAATGAAGAATGAAGAAAAAAAATGAAACACTTCATGCTCTTCATTTCTTCCATGGTAAAAAATCAGTGAAATCAGCGTAATCTGCGTTTCTATATAGATTAGTGCTTAGAATTTTTCTTTCGCGAGGGGACATTATGGCTAAACTGCTTTACATTCAGGCGTCGCCGCGGGGCGAACGATCCAAGTCGATTCAGGTTGCCGATGCGTTTGCGGCCGGCTATCTGCAGGCGCATCCGCAGGACAAAGTCGAGCGGCTCAATCTGTTCGAGGCGAATCTGCCGGCGTTTGACGGTGTGGCGGCGGCGGCCAAGTTCAAAATCCCGCACGGCCAGCCCGTCGAGCCGCAGGAACGCGCCGTCTGGGACAAGGTCGAGGCGGTCATCGCCCAGTTCAAGGCCGCCGACAAGTTCGTGCTGGCCGTGCCGATGTGGAATTTCGGGATTCCCTATCGGCTTAAGCAGTATATCGACATCATTGTCCAGCCGGGCTATACATTTCGGGTCGGCGAGGGCGGCTATGAGGGGCTGATTGTCAATAAACCCCTGCTGGCAGTGTATGCCCGCGGCGGAGCGTATCCGGCCGGAACGCCGGAGGATGCCTACGACCAGCAGATTCGGTATCTCGAACAGGTGTTCGGGTTTATCGGCTTTGCGAACATCGGGCGGGTCGTAGTCGAACCGACGCTGGCCCAAGGCGAGCAGGCCGCTCAGGAAGCCGTCGCGGCGGCCATAACACAGGCAAAACAACTGGCAATAACTTTTTGAAGATCGAAGCACACACAATGAATCAAAACACAGCATTGGATTGGTTTGACATTGCCAAGCGGCTTAAGGCGATTTCGCAGGCGGGCAAGTTTTTCGCCAAAGACAGCTACGAACGCAAACGCCACGAGGACATCGAGCGCATCTGCGCCGAGATTTTGGCACAGCATACGGACGTTTCGACGGATCAGGCGGTGCGGCTTTTGCAGCAGGATATGGGCTATCCGACGCCGAAGGTCGATTGCCGCGGCGTGGTCTTTCGCGACGATCAGGTGCTGCTGGTTCTGGAGACCGAAGACGGCGGCTGGACGCTGCCGGGCGGCTGGTGCGATACGGGGATGACCGCCTCGGCCAACGTCGCCCGCGAGGTGTGGGAGGAAAGCGGGTTTGAGGTGCGCGTCGTGCGGCCGCTGGCGATCTTTGACCGCGATCATCAGGGGCATACGCCGCCGTATCCGTTCAGCATTTACAAGCTGTTTTTCTTGTGCGAGATCACCGGCGGAGCGGCCAAGACCAGCGATGAAACCAGCGACGTGCGGTTTTTTGCGATGGATGCGATCCCGCCGCTGTCCAAAGGCCGCACGCTGGAACGCCAGCTTCATCGGTTTTATGAAAAATACAAAACAGATGACAAGAGCGCCGATTTCGATTAAACTGTTATAATGTAATACAATGATTCATTGACGGGACATTTTTTTAGACAGAATTAACGAGATTTACAGGAAAAAGATTTAGACACAGATTTCACAGATGAACTCAGATTAGAAAAGCATCCAGCTACCAGACACCAGCTTTTTGCTGGAAGCTGGCCGCTGGCAGCCGGCAGATTAAAACAAATCTGTGTAATCTGTGAATACAGGAACAAACAATGGCTGAGAAAAATTACGATTGCATTATCGTCGGGGCTGGGCCTGCGGGGCTGGGCGCCGGACTGTATGCGGCGCGCGACCGCGCTAAGACGATCCTTTTGGAAAAGTTTTACCCCGGCGGCCAGATCAACACCACCGACCGCATCGAAAACTACCCCGGCTACAGCAACATCAGCGGGCCGGATTTGACGATGAAGATGGCCGAGCAGGTGCATTCCTTCGGCGGCGAGATCAAGACCAGCGCCGAGGTGACGTCGCTGTCGCGCCGCGCGGACGGGACGATCGAGGTGCGCTGCGACAAGGATGTGTACGTCGGGCGGGTAGTGATCTTGACGCCGGGCAGCTCGTACCGCAGTTTGGGCGTGCCGGGCGAAGACGCTTTTCGTCAGGCCGGCGCAGGCGTGAGCTACTGCGGCACCTGCGATGCGCCGTTCTTTAAGGACAAGGTCGTCGTGGCCGTCGGCGGCGGCAACACGGCCGTCGAGGACACGCTGCACCTGGCCAAGTACGCCCGCAAGGTCATTATGGTGCATCGGCGGCAGGAGTTTCGCGCTACGCGCGTGCTGGTCGAGGAACTGATGGCCAAGGCCAACACGCCGGGATCGAATCTCGCATTGAAGCTGGACGCGGCGGTAACAGCCATCGAGGGAAAAGATCGCGTCGAGCGGGCCATCGTCAAGAATCTCAAGACCGGCGCCGCCGAGACCATCGCCTGCGACGGCGTGTTCATTTTTGTCGGCATGGTGCCCAACACCGGCTTTCTGAAGGGGTTTGTCGAGCTGACCGAGGCGGGCTTTATCGCCTGCGACCCGGCGTATCTGCGGACGGGCGTGCCGGGCGTCTTTGTGGCCGGCGACTGCCGCGTCGGGGCAGCCATGCAGTTGGTAACCGCCGTAGCCGACGGCGTCAACGCGGTGATGTGGATGAAGCACTACCTCCGCGACCCCGCCTGGTGGAACACGGCCACGCCGTAATGGCGAGGGACGATTTTTTTGTCGGGTTAGCATTGGAAACAAGACGCAAGCAGCGATAAAGTCGTCTGTTGAGGGCAGAGCCGTTGACAATTGACGATGGACGATGGACGATTCTTGCAGAGATTACTGGTTGTGGACATTCAGAATGATTCGGGTTGATTTCCTTTTCACAACCTGCCGGTTGAATCCCTTCAAAAACCCATCGTCCCTCATGTAAACAACACTGGCTTATGCTCATCGGCCTGTGGACGGGCAAAAAGCCCACCCTGAGAACTTACGAAATGATCTGCTGGTACTTTAGCGGGATGGCCAGTGAGGATGAACTGCTGGCCCATATCGGGCGTCTTCAAAAACAGGATTAAGCTTTCAAGGCCGTCGTCTGATCTTGCCGACGCCGCGGTTGATGCTGCGCAAAAATAACCACAGACCGCATTCAGTGTACCCCGCATAATCGCCAAAATACCGAAACGCAATGTGAAATTGTCAAAGAGCAAATCGAGTGCCGAACACTATTGTGTCTGACCCCTTAAATTTACTCTGGGCATTGGGATTGTTGATGTTTGTGCCGGTGGCCAACATTATTTTGCCGCTGATTTTGGCGTTCAGTGAATGGCCCATCCAAAAAGAACTCAACA
>JBFZBE010000101.1:0-5286 GCA_041308685.1 Phycisphaerae bacterium | reverse complement strand
ACTGCAAAATCGTCAGGTTCTTGTACCGCTCGGCCATCGCCCGAAACGCCCCGATGCTGACCGAATGTTCCCCGCCCAGCACCACCGGAAAGCGTCCCTTGTCCAGCCATCGGCCGACGGTCTTATGCACCGCCACGGCCACCTCTTCGGGCGAAGATAACCCTTCAATCGCCGCATCGGTGTAAATCCCCTTGCGAAACATCTCCGAATCGGTTTCTATATCGTAGAACTCCAGATTGTAGGATGTCTCCAGGATCGCCGTTGGGCCTTGGTCGGCGCCTTTGACCCACGTACTTGTGCCGTCATAGGGAACCGGCAACAGCACGACCTGTGCGGTTGCCGCGTCGCGATACTCGGGCGCAAAATCGCCAAATTGCAGGTTGTGTTCCCTGTCCGGCCGCATCAAATAGACTCCATCACGGGCAAGATGCCTGTGTTACGGTTTAGTCAAACAGGCACACCGCCAGAGCAACGGTCGTTGTCCACATATCCTTGATGCCGCGAGCGGTCTGGGTAATATTCGTCGTATTGATGAACAGGCCGCTGGACTTGTAGGCCTGTTCCTTTTCCGACCAAGCCAGGTCTGGATTGACGTCAATACCCAGCGTGGTGCCGAGCATCTCGGCCGCCAAGTCTTCGGACATATCCTCGGCCTCTTTTTTGTTCATTCCGTGGCCGTGTACCTCGCTCAGATAGCCCCATTTATTGGAATCTTTCGGCACGGCCACACCCACCGACGAGGCGATCAACCGGCCGTGTTCATTCGTATCGCAGCGTGCCAGAACGCAAAAACAGATCGACCCGGGGACAAGGTCTTTGACGCCGTCATTGCGGCTGATGACCTTGCATTTGGGCGGCAAAATTGAGGAGATTTGCACCAGGTTCTGCTGGGCAACGCCCGCCTGACGCAGGGCGTCCTCAAACGATTTCAGTTTGTACTTGTGCTGACCGACCCCTTTGGTCAAAAAAATCCGTTTCGGGACAAGATCAATCATGGCACGCATCTCCTTATTCAGGTTGCTCTTGACAGTTTATAACCCATAAAAAGGGGGGATTATACACCCCCGACACACAAACACAAATAAAATCACACAAAAATGACGAAGAATCAAGGATTTTTTACGACAAAATAAATGGTATTAAAAGATGCTTTTTGGAAGGATTATTGCTGTGGGTTGTTGATCACGTCGCGGAGACGGTCGAAATGGCTTTGCAGCAGCGGCCATCGATCGGAAACAAACGCGGTATCTGCACGCCGGCAGGCGGCCTCAATCTCGGCGGCCAATTCCAGCAATTGCCGGCTTCCGATATTGGCTGCTGCGCCTTTGATGCTGTGGGCGATAAGTTCTATCGTTTCCATATCGGATTGGGCAACGGCGTTTTTGAGCGATGCGATCTGCCTGGGGATGTCCTCCAGGAACACATTGATCACCTGCTGTGCGATGGCTTCATCGCCCATCATACGTTCGGTAAAGTCCGCCCGGTCAAAAATTTCCAATGGCGGCGCAGACGACCGGGGGGCATCGGGGGATTCTGTCGTTGTGCTTCCGCTGAGCCACTTTGCAAGCATTTCCGAAAGCGATTTGGCCGTGACCGGTTTTGACAGATAATCGTCCATTCCGGCGCGAAGACATTTCTCCTTGTCGCCCTGCATCGCGTGTGCGGTCATTGCGATGATGGGGATTTTTGGGTTTCGAACCGGCGTTTTCCCGAAGCGGATGTGTTGTGTGGCCTCCAGACCGTCCATTTCCGGCATCTGAACATCCATCAGCACCATGTCATAATCTCTGGCCTGAAGCGATTGGATGGCCTCCAGACCGTTGGCGGCGGCGTCGGCGTACAAGCCGAGTTTTTTGAGCATCTCCACAGCGACTTTCTGGTTGGTGATGTTGTCCTCGACCAGAAGAATGCGGATGCTTTTGCCTTTATGCTGAGCGACGGCGGAAGGTGTGCCGGTGTTTGCGCTGCATGCGCCGCTGTTGGTCAGACGAGCGAACAGTTCGGAAGGCCGCACAGGTTTACTCATACAAGCGACGATCCCGTGTTCGGCAAGCTGTTGATTGTCGAGCTGCTGACCCAGTGAGGTCATCAGGAACAACTGCATCGCATTCCATTGCGGGTTCTGACGGATGCGGCGGGCCAGCATCAGGCCGTCCATTTCCGGCATCTGCATATCGGTAATCAGAATCTCAAAAGGCGATTCGGCGGCGGCGAGCGTCTGGATGGCCGCATCGCCGCTGTGGGCTTCGACTGCGACTGCGCCCCACGACAAAAGACGCAGGCGTAGTATCTCGCGGTTGGTGGCGTTGTCATCCACGATCAGGATGCGCTTGCCGATAAGACCTCTCGGCCGCGGTTTTTCGGCGGTATGTTTGTTTTGCAGCCCCAGACGTGCTGTAAACCAGAATATGGAACCTTTGTCGGGGGAACTGACCACGCCGATCTGTCCGCCCATGCGTTCGGCAAGCTGTTTGGAGATCGCCAGTCCCAAACCTGTGCCGCCGTATTTACGTGTGGTTGAGGCGTCAGCCTGTGTGAACTTTTCAAATATGCAGTCGATCTTGTCGTCCGGGATGCCGATGCCGGTGTCATGCACGGAGAACCGCAGCAGTACATCACTGTCGGTCTGTGCATCCAGCTCGACGCGCACGGCGACTTCCCCGCGCTCGGTGAACTTGACGGCGTTGCCGGCCAGATTGGTCAGCACCTGGCGCAGGCGCCCGGGGTCGCCTTTCAGATAGGACGGCACGTTCGGATGCGCCGCACAGAGAAACTCCAGATTCTTTTCGTGCGCCCGGATCGCCATCATCCCGGCAAAGTCCTCCAGCAGATCACGCAGGTCAAACTCCAGTTCTTCCAGTTCCAGCTTTCCGGCCTCGATCTTGGAAAAATCCAGAATGTCGTTGATCAGCGCCAGCAGCGATTCGCCGCAGCTTTGCACGATCTGTGCGTATTCCCGCTGTTCTTCGGTCAGTGCGGTATCCAGCAGCAGCCCTGTCATTCCGATTACACCGTTCATCGGCGTGCGGATTTCATGACTCATATTTGCCAAAAATTCGCTCTTGGCGATGTTGGCCTTTTCGGCGTCCGCGGCCATCTGATTGGCATAGATGGTTTGCTGCTCGAGATAACGATTGATCTGTTCGGCGTCAGAGAGCGCCTGACGCAGTTTTTCTTCCGAAGCTTTGCGTTTTTGATTGAGGAATATATGGGTTGTGATCGATGCGATGGAGTTGGCGAACGATTCGACGTCATTGTGCCAATGCCGCAACTGCTCGCCGACGTGTTCGACACAAAGCACTCCAACGAGCGCACCGTCGAAAAAGACGCCGCTGTCCAGCATAGAGCGGATGCCCAGCGGCTTAAGGTAGCCGGCGGCAAATTCAGATGTACGCGGATCCGAGCAGGCATCCTGAACGCTGATTTGTGTATGGTTCAGGATCGCTTCAAAATAGCGTGTGTAATCGACAGAGTTAATGACCATGCCCTGACTGTGCGAACCCGACGACCGATCATAGAGTTCAATGCACTCCATACTCTTTCGGTCGGATGAAAACAGCCAGATACTGGCGCGCTGAACGTCGATAGCGGCGGTAACGATTTCAGTAAGGCACTGGAGGGCTTCTGAGAGGCCTCCCAATGAGATAGCGGTGCTGGAGGTTATCGCCGAAAGGGCGTTTCGCTGTTTTTTGATCCGGTGTTCTCTGTCGGCAAGCTCTTGTTCGACCTGTTTGCGTTCGGTGATGTCGCGCACCACACAATGCAGACAGTTGCGGCCGTCGCGATAGACCGATGTCAGTACCACATCGCATATAAATTGATGTCCGTCGGTATGACGATGAATCCACTCGAATCGGCAGTGTCCATCGCTGAAACCTTTTGCGATGAGTTCTTTGGCGCCGGTTTCGGATGATCGCCCGTCGGATTGCTCCGCGGGCGACAGATCGACCGGGGTTTTGCCGATCAGGTCAACGATGGAATTCGCTCCGAACAATTGAAGCATCGCGTGATTGCATTCGATGATTCGGTTTTCATATAGAACAAAGTGTGCATCGGGTGATTGTTCAAATAGGGCACGGAAGCGGTGCTCACTTTCCGATAACTTCTGCTGGGCAGCACGCAGTTGACAGAGGCGTTTGTGTCGTGAAAGCAATGCGGCCAGTGAAAAGGAAAAAGCGATCGTCAGAAAAATCGGCAAAGAGCATCGGGCAAGGATTGTTTTCCACCAGCCGGCGGCGTCAAAATCCATTCCGACGACGGCAATCAGTTTTCCGCTGTCCGGATCGAACAGCGGCGACAGTGCGGATACCCAGGTTCCCCATTGGTCTGACACAGGCCCTTCAACCAGCTCCTGATGGGTGTCAAACAGCGCTGTAAATGCATCGGTTGCGTCTGCATAAATTTGTCCGGCCGGGGATTCATCCTGTGAGCCAATGGGTTCAGAGTCCGCATAAAAAAACAACTGTCCATCGCTTTGTTTACCGATGAGATAGAGAAAACGACATCTTGGGTCGGCGGTGCATATCCGGTTTAATTGTGTCTTGATGAATAGGTAATTGTCCGTTTCAATGTCGGCCGGTCTTCCGGTCAGCAGCAAGGCACGCTGGATATTGATCGCCTGAGCGGCCTGCCGTGTGCGGATCAGATATTCCGCACGCATTTGATGGTCTGTATTGACGGCTGTCCATAGGCCAAATGCCAACCCTGTGGAGAGAATCGCCAGCATTAGCCGAATCTGGCTTTTCAGGATCGCCTCTACAAGACGGACTTTCGCATACACTGTCGATTTATTGACAGAATTGAATACTCTATTTATAACAGAAAATGTCATCTTTTATATCTTTTATTTAATACAAGTTGTACGCATAGTCAGATATAAATCGACATACCAGACAGCAGACTTAATCTGTCTTTCGGGGTTTTGGGGAGTAAAAAATGTATGTGTGTTTATACGACTCCTTTTTTGAGAATGATATCAGCAATTCTATTGAAAAAAAATGTCCAAACGGATACCTTGGAAGATATTACCAATGGATTTGCCCTGTATTTTATTGGTATTTTGTCGGTTATTGGGTGGTTGAAAAACCTCTGAAAGGATGCTATGAAGACGACCTTGATGTTGGGGTTGGTTGTGCTGATGTGTTATACTGCGGCTGTTGTTTGGGCTGGCGAAGGTTGTTGTGCTGTCGCCGCCCCGGCCGACCCGGCTGACGAGCAAACGGCCCGGACGCCGCTGCAAAAAATCCTCGACAACCTCCAAAAAAATGCCGTCGCGCTGTCCTCCTG
>JBFZBE010000100.1:0-2759 GCA_041308685.1 Phycisphaerae bacterium | reverse complement strand
ACGACGCTCTTCCGATCTCAAACGCAACGCCGGCAAAAGTACGTTCATCAACGCCATCGTCGGCGAGGAGCGCGTCATCGCCAGCGAGGTGCCCGGCACGACGCGCGACGCGGTGGATGTGCATTTTGAAAAAGACGGCAAGCAGTTTCTGGTCATCGACACTGCCGGCGTGCGCAAGGTCGGCAAGATGGCGCACGACATCGAATACTACGGCTACACCCGCGCCTTGCGGAGCATTCGGCGGGCGGATGTGGTGCTGTTTATGATGGACGCGACCACGCCCGTCTCACAGGTCGATAAAAAGCTCGGCCATCTGGTTCGCGAGGAATTCAAGCCGTGCATTTTGATCGTCAACAAGTGGGATATGGCCAAAGACCAGGCCGGCTCGGAGGATTATGCCGAGTATCTGGACAAAGTGCTGACCGGCCTGCGGCATGCGCCCATCGCCTTTACCACCGCCAAAGACGCCAAGAATATCCAGAGCGTGCTGGACGTGGCCGGTTCGCTGTTCAAGCAGGCCAACACGAAAATCTCCACCGGCAAGCTCAACAAGGCCGTGCAGGCGATCGCCGAGGAAAAACTCGGCGGCCGCAGCAAACAGGGCGGCTTTCCGAAGATTTATTACGCCACGCAGGTTTCGACCAACCCGGTCAGCATCCTGCTGTTTGTCAATAAGCCCTCGCTGTTCGATGAAACGTACCAACGGTTCTTCCTCGGACGGCTGGGCGAGATGCTCGACCTGGAAGAAATCCCCATCCGTTTATTATTGCGCCAGCGCGGCGAAAGCAAACCGGAGAAAAAATAAATCGCATCACACGATGGCAACCGACAGCACAACGCGATTGGTAGGCAGCGATGTCGTCATCGGCATTACGATGGGCGATCCGGGCGGGATTGGGCCGGAGGTGGTCGTCAAGGCGCTGGCCGATCCGGCGATCCGACGGCTGGCCAAGTTCATCGTCTTCGGCCTGGACGAGCCGCTGGAGTACGCGGCGGATTTGTGCGAGGTCGAGCCGTTCTGGTATCGCTTTCCGCATGAAAAGCTCAGCCGCGATTATCCGCGGCAGGTCTCGGTGGCCGACTATGACGAGTACTCGGCGCCGTCGTGGCTGCATACGCCCTCGCGGCTTTCGGGCGAGGCGTCGATGCGGTTTTGTCTGGACGCCATCGACGCGGCGCGCGATGGGCTGATCGATGCGGTCGTTACCGCGCCCATCAGCAAGACAAGCTGGACGCTGGCCGGCGGCAAATGGCCGGGGCATACCGAGATGCTGGCCGACCGCTGCAAGTCGCCGCGCAAGGCGATGATGTTCGTCGCCGGGAATTTGAAACTGGCGCTGGCGACGATTCACGAGGCGCTGTTCGAGGTGCGGCACAAGTTCACCATCGGCTGCGTCTTTGAGCCGATCGACCTGCTGAATACGGCCCTCAAAGAGTATTTCGGCGTCGCCAAGCCGCGGATCGCCGTCTGTGGTCTGAACCCGCACGCCGGCGAAGACGGCCAGTTCGGCGACGAGGAAGAACGCATCATCAAGCCCGCGCTGCTTTTGGCGCAGGAAGTCGGCATCCGCTGCGAGGGGCCGTTCCCGGCGGATTCACTCTTTGCCCACGCGATTCACGGCGAATACGACGGCGTGGTGGCGATGTACCACGATCAGGGCTTGATCCCGGTCAAGATGCTGGCGTTTGACAGCGCGGTCAACGTCACCATCGGCCTGCCGATCCTGCGCACCTCGCCGGCGCACGGCACGGCCTTTGACATCGCCGGCAAAGGCATCGCCAGCGCCGAGAGCATGAAGGCCGCCATCCGCACCGCCGTGGAAATGGCCAAGACCCGAAACAGCGCCCCGCACAAATCCTCTGCGGCGGCACAGTAACTTTGAATTGAGAATGAAGAAAGTTTTGAATTATAAATTATGAAATCTGATTTGACCAAAAAATCAGTGAAATCAGCGTAATCTGCGTTTTTATTTTTAGTTTTTTGAATTTGTTTATTTTTGCTACTTCATTATAGAATGGCAGAACAGCGTATGCGACAACCGGAATTTCGACGTTATCTGACAGGGTTTGACACGACCGCCACCCAGCAGGTCTTTACGGATTGCCTGGTTGTCGGAGCGGGTATCGCCGGCCTGCGCGCCGCGATCGAGGCGGCCCAAAGCGGCAGCGTGATGCTGGTCTGCAAGGGCGGTCTGGACGACAGCAACACCTGGAACGCGCAAGGCGGCATCGCCTCGGTGCTGGCCAAAGACGACAGCTTTGCCGCCCACATTGAAGACACCCTCAAGACCGGCTGCGGCCTGTGCGACCGCAGCGTCGTGGAGCGCGTCGTCAAAGAAGGCCCCGAACTGATCCATCAGCTCGACGCCTGGGGCGCCGAGTTTGACCGCATCGACGGACGGATCGACATCAGCCGCGAAGGCGGCCACAGTTTCGCCCGCGTTATCCACGCCCACGGCGACTCGACCGGCCGCGGCATCGCCGAGGCCCTCATCCGCAAAATGCGGCAAACGCCGAACATCCACGTCATCGATCATTTTTTCACCATCGACCTGCTGACCGACAGCTATCACCGCTGCATCGGCGCGATCGGCCAAAAGTCCTCCGGCTCTTTGCAGATCATCTGGGCGGGCGCGACCATCCTGGCCACCGGCGGCGCCGGGCGGCTCTACCGCGAAACGACCAACCCCGACTGTGCCACCGGCGACGGCCATGCGATGGCCTACCGCGCCGGGGCGGTGCTGCGGGATATGGAGTTT
>JBFZBE010000099.1:0-2765 GCA_041308685.1 Phycisphaerae bacterium | reverse complement strand
ACAGGATTAACCCCGACGAGTCGGGACTTCGCTGTGTTCAGCGGGATTTACAGGATAAAGGTTTTAGACACTGATTACGCAGATTTCATTGTTTTTTTACCATGAAGAAATGAAGAACATGAAGTTTATTTTTTCTTCATTCACCATTCTTCATTTATCCGTGTAATCTGTGAAATCTGTGTCTAAAACCTTTATCCTGTAAATCCCGTTAATCCTGTCTAAAAAAATTCCGTCAATGGATCATTTTATTTCGTTACAATCCCTTAGCCCTTCACAGGCCGTACCGCCTGGGGCTTCAAGTCGGTCAGATCGGCGATACTGACAGGACGTTTTTCGTCGATGCTCTTGCGGGCGGCAATACCGATCAGAATGGACATCGCCCCGTCGCGGCTGCCGGCAGCGTGTGCCAGCGGGTCCGGTGCGTTGGATTCGACAAAAATCCGTTTCTGCAGCAGCGGGTCGGCGCCGCCGTGGCCGTGGCGGAACCGCGGCACCAGGATCTCTTCGTGCTTGTTGAAGTTGCGCATCCGAATGATCTGATTGTACTTTTCCACGTCCTCTTCAAGCTCCTGACTCATCTGCAGGGCATGAAGCTGTTCCTGTGAGACCTCCACTTTATCCAGCCAGGGGATGTCCTCCCACGCTTCGAGGCGGCCGTTGGTGCCGTTGAAAGCGATATGCCAGCCCTCAAACGGCGAGTACGTCGTCAACGAATAGGTCACCTGGGCATTGTTGGCGTATTTAATGAGCGCGCCCATCTTGTCGTAGATGTCGATCTCATTCCGCCAGACGCAGCCGTCGCGATGGTAGCCGTCGTACTTCTCGTTAGCGACATACATATCCATATTACCCTGATTTTTCGTAATGTCCCAGAAAAAGCGGCATTGGCTTGTGTGGGGACATCCGCGGCAGTGCGTATGCCGGAAGGCGTTGTTTTTGCCATAGTGTTCCAGTCCGCCATAGGCAAAGACCTCGGCCGGCTCCGAATCGATCATCCAGTTGAGCAAATCGAAATGGTGCGTGGACTTATGCACCAGCAGCGTGCCGCTGTATTGGCGCAACCCGTGCCAGCGGCGAAAATAATCCGCCCCGTGCGAGGTGTTCAGATACCAGTGAAAATCGACCGAGGTTACGGTTCCGATGCTGCCTTCTTTGATCAGCTCTTTGAGCCGTGTGAAGGTGGCGATGTAGCGGTAGTTAAAGCCGACGGTCAATTTGCCTTTGGCTTTTTTCTCGGCATTCAGAATGGCCTGACACTTTTTTTCATCGGTGGTCATGGGTTTTTCGGTAATCACATTGGCCCCGAACTTGAGCCCCTTGATGATATAGTCATGGTGGAGACTGTCGGGCGTGGTTACAATGATGGTGTCGGGTTTGACCTGGCCGATCAGCGTGTCAAAATCCGTCGAAGTCGGACAGGATACCCCCATCATTTGTTTGGCGTAGGCGACGCGGCCGGGATTCGAATCGCACAAGCCGACGAATTCCAGTTGATCGCTGAAGTTTTTGACCAGATTTTCGCCCCAGAAACCCGCCCCGCGCGACCCTGTGCCGACCAGTACCACACGTCTTTTGCCGCTGACGGAAGGAGTGGAGGCCAATGCCGGCGAGCCGCTCAACGCCAAACCGCCCAGAATTGCCGAACCGCTGTAAGCCAGAAAATCGCGTCGTTTCATCGTTCTATCTCCTGCATAAGGGGTAACATTGTGTTGTTCCGTTTACCATAACGTTATATCGCCGCCGCGTCAAGCCAAAAAAAAACCGCCGGACGTTTCCATCCGGCGGCGTAAACCCAAGTGTTTTAGTACTGTTAATGCTGGCAATTTTCGTCGTGCTGGTGTTCCGGCTGAGCCGATGGTTCGGGCTGCGCGGGCCGCTGAGCCGGACGCGGCATCTGCGGAGGCGTTGCCTGCTGTTCGCGGCGCTTCTGCTCGGCGGCGGAATACTCAATCTTGGCCTCATCGTGCATCGTCTTGTTGTAGGTCTGCCAGAAGTCGTTGCGCTGCTTCTGCTCTAAATGCTGACGGATCTTCGGGGCAACCTCTTCCAGGGCGTCCTTCTTGGCGACAGCAGCGCCGGTCTTCTTGATGATGTGATAGCCGAACTGCGTTTCAATGACATCGCTGACCTGATCGATTTCCATCCCAAACGCGGCGTCTTCAAACTCTTTGACCATCTGGCCGCGGCCGAACATCCCCAGATCGCCGCCCTTTTCCTTCGACGGGCAGTCCGAATTGGCCTTGGCCAGCTCGGCAAAATCGCCGCCGTCTTTGACCTGTTTGAGCAGGCCTTCGATCTTGGTTTTAGCGGCGGCCTTTTGCTCATCCGTGGCGTCTTTTTCGATTTTGACCAAGATATGGCTGGCCTGTACCTGTTCGGGCTTTTCAAAATACTGCGGGTTGTCGTCATAGAACTTCTTGACGTCCTCGTCGGTTACAGCGCCGTCTTTCATCTCGGCGGCGACGAGTTTATCCATCTGGACCTTCATCCGAATCTGTTCTTTCAGATCGTCCATCGTCATACCAAACTTTTCGATCTCGGCCGGAACCTGCTCCATCGTCAGGTTCTGCTGGGCGGCGATGGTTTCAATTTCCTTCATGACGTCTGCGTCGGTAATTTCAATTTTCTTTTCAGCCAGCTTCTGGGCCAGCAGCTCGCGCTCGACCAGCATCTCGACGACGCTGCCGCGGACTTGACTGCGCATCCAGTCGTTGACCTCCATGCCCTGCGGCATCCGCTTTTTCTGCACTTCCAGCCGCTTATTG
>JBFZBE010000098.1:0-14743 GCA_041308685.1 Phycisphaerae bacterium | reverse complement strand
GCCGTTACTGAAACAACGGCCATCACACAGATGCTTTCGACCGGCAATGGCGACAAGTACGACCCGGATGCGACCAGCAAAAAAATCATCCCGACGGGCGTAGAGGTCTTTGAGATCAGCGGGCCGTTCTTTTTCGGAGCGGCGGAAAAATTCAAAAGTACACTGCACGCCATAAAGGACAAGCCGCGTGTCCTGATTTTGCGGATGCGCCATGTACCCATGATGGACGCGACAGGGATCAAGGCGCTCGAAGAGATCATCGATCGGCATTTCCGTCACAACACCCAGATCGTCCTGTCGGGTGTGCAGCCGCAAATCCTCAAAAAACTGCAGGCGACCGGACTGGCTGCCAAGCTGGGCGAGCAGAATATCACCTCGCATATCGACCTGGCTCTGGCGCGGACACGGGAAATACTCGAAAAGTCGCAAGCTAAAGGATAGAGACGACGCCGCAGATCGGCTCCAGACAAACGCGGCAAGCCGCTACTTTGCATCCGTTAATGCATTGACCAAAATCTGCGTCTGTCGGGTAACCAGTCCGGTGTGGCCGACCCATTCGCCGCCCTGACCGGCCCCCCAGCAATAGACCGGCCAGTTATTGTCGGCCCCGATCTGCTGGCGCAGATAGTCCGCGGCGGCCTGCGCCCGGCGCGCTGAGACCGCCCAGGATTGTTTTTCGGACGCATCGGCTGCAATCGCCAGGACATAAAACGTCGGCGTCTGGCCGGAAAAATTGATTTTGAACTCTTCGGCCATCTTTTTGAGTATCTGCTGGGCGTCCGCGTTGAGTGTCCAACCGTTTTTTTCAAACCGGATGTTCGTCGGAAAAGCGGTTTTTGTCTTGGCCGTGATATGCGATGGCGAGATTTTACTCATCTTCTCAATGTCCATCAGAATCCGACGGAGCATCTCTGTTTTGGCGTCAATGGAGCGGTTTTCCGGCTCATCCTGCCCCTCTTCAGCGGCGTACTGCGGCTTGGGGTTCTCAAAATCTGTCCCGTCTTTTGCCTCCGGCCCCTGGCCGGAAACGGCGGATTCAGAGAATGCTTTTTTCAGGGCTGCCTGGCCGGTTTCAAACTTGTGTTTGTCCACTTGCACCTTGGCCATGCTTTGCAGAAGCACAAAGAAGGTCAACAGCAGCGTGATCATATCTGAAAACGTAACAATCCATTCCGGCGCCCCGGCCGGTTTATCATCGCCGGATTTTTTCCGCCCCATTATTCGTACACGCTCCTTTCCAGAAGCGTTATCTCGAGCCGCCGGACAACAACCTCTTCGCTGGTCGTCGGCGCAATGCTGATGCTGATGCGGTTTTTATCTACGCCGCCGGCCTCAAAATACTTCATGATCATAACGGCACGCTCCAGTCCCAGTCCGGTATCCTGCCCGGGGCCGACTTCACTGATGACAATGCGTCCGGTGTTGCTGAGGAAAAACTTTTCCAGCGCCTTCATCGTATCCATCCCCGCCTGTGTCAGCGCAACGCCTTTGCCCCAGAAGACTTTTTCGGATTCCATCGTAAAGACTTTCAGGTTGCGAAAGTCCAGCGGTTTCTTTTCCTTCATAAAATTGGTATTGATTTTTTTGGCCAGCGTCCGCGTTTCCGATCCCTTGGTTGGCACTTGTTCGTCTTTGGATGTGTTTTTTTTCATCATCGACCGTTCCACGGAACTGCCAAAGACGCCGACCCCCGGAAAGATGCGCGAAAAGGCCTCGCCCAGTTCCGGCAGCGTATTTTCGTCAAAACTGGCAAAGCTCATCAGCAATACAAAAAAAGTCAGCAGCAGCGTCATGCAGTCGCTGAAGGTCAGCATCCAGTCCGGTGCGCCGGACGGACCGCTTTCTTCCGGTTTTTTTCGAGCCATAGTTACACTCTGCCGTTTGGTGATGCTATACGGTGGCTTTGACTTCCTGTCGCCGGGAAGGAGCAATAAACGATTGCAGTTTTTCGCGCACAACCGTCGGGCTTTCGCCTTTGCTGATGGTGCAGATGCCCTCGACGATCATCTCCATTGCGAGCGTTTCGGCCTTGGAGTAAATACCCAGCTTGCCCGCCATCGGCGTAAAGAATACGTTGGCCAGAACCGCCCCGTAGAATGTCGTAATCAAAGCGACGGCCATACCGGCGCCGATGCTGTCCGGCGAGGACATATTGCGCAGCATCTGCACCAGCCCGATGAGCGTGCCGATCATGCCGAAGGCCGGCGCCGAGGAGGCCATAAACTCCAGGATTTTTTTGCCCTGGGCGTGACGCTCCTGAAGACTGCTGATTTCCAGTTCGAGGATGTCCCGGATGTTGTCAGCGTCCTGGCCGTCCACCAGCATCTGAAGTGCTTTGACCATAAACGGATTATTGGTCTTTCGTATCTGCTCTTCCAGCGCCAGGGCGCCGTCGCGGCGGCTGATCGCGGCGTAATTGACCATGCTCTGAATGATGTCGATCGGTTTGGGGACCTTGATCAAAAACGCTTTTTTCATCACCGAAAAAATACTCAAAAACTGCGGCAGTGAGAAGTGGATGATCACCGAACACAGCATTCCGCCGATGACGATCATAACGGACGGAAGATCGTAAAAAACAAGCAGACTGCATCCCAGCATGATCGAATAGGCGATCAAGCAGACACACACCACCAAACCGATAATTGTCCCGATATCCATAAGGAGACCTGTATTTTACTATTGTTCTTCTTTGACCCGTTTGAGCTGATTGCTCAAAACGCCCGCCACTTCCGGCCGTGTTGCACCGATCTCGCCGAGCAGCTTGCCGGCGTTGCGGTCGTTCATGAAATACAAAATCTTGACCACATCCTGAAGCTGGTTTGCCGCGGCCATACTGACCATAATCTTGCCAGCCTGCGTGGTGTCCATCTTTTCATAGGCAGCCGCCAGCCGCTGAAAATTCGACCGTTCGAGGGCTTCAATCTCCAGAACGCTTTTTTTCAGTTCCTCTTCTCTTTCCTTCAGCGCCGCCAGCGTCAAATCCAGTTTTTCGCGCAGCGTGTTGAGCTGTTCGATATCCGTTTTCAGGCCTTGCCGCGCCAGATCGATGCGTGCGGCCTCCTCATCGAGCGTTTTCTGGCGGGTGTTGTATTCGGTGATCTTTTCCCGCACGTCAAAGATCAGATTTTGAAGCTGCCGCTCGGTCAGTCCCAACGGTTCTTCGCCGCTTTCGGCAAACAGCGCATTGACGGGCTTATCGCCGGTTGCCGCAGCGGATGCTGTGCCTGGAGCGACCGTTTGCGTCGGTTGTACGGCGGCGGCGGCAGCAGCGGCCGCTTTCTTTTGTTTGGCAACCCAACTGACGCCGAAACTGGACGCAAAACTCAGCAATCCGGCAGCCGCCACCAAAATAATATGTATCTTTTTCATAAATAACTCTCCGTCATAAAACGGTTTTTTGGCCTCTGTTCTCTGACTTCTGTCCTCTGTCTCTAAACCAGCATCTTTCGGGCAAACGCAGCGTTGGCGTTTTCATCGTGTTCATTCTGCTCGGCGTGGTCCTGCTGCTGACGGTGTACCGTCAGCGCCTGCACCCGCAACCGTTCCAGCGACTTGCAGAATTTGCGAACCGCCATAATTGCTTCAATTTTTTCCTTGCGTTTCTGTTCCAGTGCGTTCAAATCGCGCTGCAATGCGGCGATTTGCGCATCGACCGCCGCCACATACCGCATAAACAGCTCCTGCTGCGCGATGCGATCGGCGGCATCGGCCTGCCGCAATGCGGCCAGACGGCTGCGCAGCATGGCCTTTTCCATCAGGATGCGTCCGCGCAGTCCGGCGGCCTGCTCGGTCAGCGCGGCCAGTTCCGTCCGCAGCGATTCCTGCTGTTTTTGGCGGATGTCCAACAGCCGCTGCAATCGCCATCTGAACTTTTTCATCGTTTTTCAAAAATTTATTTTTGACACAGATCAACACAGATTTCACGGATTAGAATAAGCGTCCAGACACCAGCCGCCAGCAATCAGAAAATTAACTGGCTGCTGGCTGCTTTTCTTCATTCTTCATTCTTAATTCTTCTTTATATCTGTGTTCCTCTGTGAAATCTGTATCTAAAAAAATCGTCATTGAATTATTTTGTTTCTTTATCTTCCCTTACTTGCCGGTTACCGCATTCGATTTTGCGGCCATAGCGGTCGGGCTGCCCAGCAGGTCATCCCATGCCCCGACGATCTGCGACAACTGCTGCACTGTTTGCTCAAAGGTAACACGCTGCCGCACCGGCTGGATCAAAAACTGCTGGATCCGCTCGATCAGCGCGATCGAACCGTCGATCCGCCGGTTGCTGCCCGGCACAAACGCCCCGATAGAGATCAAATCTTCCGCGTCGGTATAGGTCGCATAAATCTCGCGCAGCGCACGCGCAGCGGCGCGATGCTCAGGGGCGGCGACGGTATTCATCAGCCGGCTGACGCTTTGCAGAATATCGATCGCCGGATAATGGCCGCGGTCGGCCAGCTTGCGCGACAGGACAATATGCCCATCCAGCAGCGAGCGTGCGCTGTCGGCGACCGGGTCGTTCAGGTCGTCGCCCTCGGCCAGCACCGTCAAAATGCCCGTGATGCTGCCTCGCTCGTTGCAGCCCAGCCGCTCGATGAGCTTGGGCAGCAGGGCAAACACGCTGGGGCAATACCCCTTGCTGGCCGGCGGTTCGCCCGCGGCCAGTCCCACTTCGCGCTGCGCCTGTGCAAAACGGGTCAGCGAATCCATCATAAACAGCACATCCTTGCCCTGATCGCGGAAGTATTCGGCGATGGTCGCGGCCACAAACCCGGCCTTGACCCGCTGAATGGCCGCCGCGTCCGAAGTGGCCACGACGATCACGCTGCGCGACAGGCCTTGGGGGCCAAGGTCTTTTTCCAGAAACTCGCGCACCTCACGGCCGCGTTCGCCCACCAGCGCGACGACATTGACATCGGCGGCGCTGCCGTTGGCGATCTCGCCCAGCAGGACGCTTTTGCCGACGCCGCTGCCCGAAAATACGCCGACGCGCTGTCCTTTGCCGCAGGTCAGTACGCCGTCGATCGCCCGTATCCCCAGCGACAGGGGATCACGGATCATCGCCCGGCTCAGCGGGTCGGGGCTGGTGTTGACGATCGGCCGCAAATCGTGTCCGGCCAGAGGCCCGCGCCCGTCGATGGGGTTGCCCAGCCCGTCCAGCACACGGCCGACGATGCTGTCGTCCAGCGCCAGCGTACGCGGCTGATGCAGCGCGGCCACCGCATCGCCCGGACGAACGCCGTCGATGGCGTCCAGCGGCAGCAGGATCAGATTGTTATCCCGAAAACCCACGACCTCGGCCTGTACGCTGCGCCCGTCCCGCAGGGCAATCACGCAAAGCTGTCCCAATCCCACATTCGGCCCGCTGCTTTCGACCGTCAGGCCGCTGACGCGCGTGATGGCGCCTTTGTGCCGCACCAGCGAAACACGCTTGAGCGTGGCGTGAAACGGCTCAAAGTCCACGGTCATGGTCGGGTGTGATTCAGTCATACGCCCGCCTCCGCGCCCAGAAGGGCCTGTCCGATCTGCCTCAGATGCTCGTCGATCAGATACTCCACCGTCCCCAGCTCGCTGTCAATGACGCACTCGGCCGGGTTGACCGACCAGTCCGGCGACAGTTCTGTATGGGGCGGCAAGCTCAAGCCCAGTTCCGCGGCGGCTTTTTCAAACGTCTTCAGGTCGTTGGGATTCAAACGAATCATCGTCCGCTTGGCCGGCGGCGCCGATTGCAGCGCATCCAGAACGATCGTCTCGATGGCGTAATGGCCGTCGGCGATCTCTTTGGCAAGGATTTTGGCCGCGATGTCCAAGCTCAGCCGAACGATCTGCTCTTTCTGGGATGCGATCAGCGAGGCCTGACGATCCTGAATCTCACAGACGGCCTTGTGCAGCGCCGCGCACAACTGCGTCAATTGCGTACGCGCGCGTTCGGCCTCCTGCACGGCGGCCTTGGCGCAGGCGGCTTTCTGTACGGCGGTCGCATCCAGCAACTGAACCGAACCGATGGGAATGGTGAGCTTTAGGGACGTTTGAGCAGCCATCTTTTATTCTTCTTTTTCCTCGATAAACAGCAGTTCGCCCGCCTCGTTGGCCTCGCGCAGCGGCTTGGCCACGTCTTCGCGCGCCGTGATGACATCTTTTTTCCGCGGCTCGCCCATCAGCGAGGCCTCCTCGGCGATCATTTCTTTCATACGCTCGGAGATATTGGCCAGTATCTTGTCCTTGACCGCCGCATCGGCATTGTGCAGCGCCTTGGCCAGCACCGTCGCTTCCATATTGCGCAGCGCCTGCTGGAGCGATTTGTCCTCGATTTTGACCACATCGTCCCAGGTTACCATCAAAGAACGTATCATGGCCGCGGTTTCGCCGTCGCGCGACTGAATGCCGGTCAGCATTGCTTCGCGTTTGTCTTTATCCAGGCCGCTTAATACGATCGCCACGCGCCGCAATGTGTCGCGGCCGGCCGCTTCATTGACAGCCGGGCTGTCATCGCCGGACAGCTCCATCAGCCGCTTGCAGACCATTTCGCCGATGCGGCGGACGGTCTTGGGCGAAACATCCTGCGGCTGGGTCATCCGCCACAGCGTCTGACGGCTTTTTTCCTCCTCCAGGCGGCTCAGTACGTCCGTACTCAACTTGGTCGGCAGCGCCGAGAGCGCAACAGCGATCGCCTGCGGCGGTTCGTCGGCCAATGCGGCGACCAGTTGCGCCGGGCTGGCCGACGCCAGCGCCAAAAACGGGTCTTTTTCCATCATCGCCTGCCGGATGCGGGATTGTATCTCGATCGCTTTTTCCTTGCCGCCGGAACCAACGGCCAGCAGATTGTTGACAAAACTCTTAACGTGAAGCGAGCCGCCCTGACTGCGCATCAGATCGGTGCAGAACTCCCGTGTAACCTGCAGCGCCTGATCCGTATCTTTGTCTTTCCTGGCGTCCAGGTGCGACAGTTCCAGCGCAATGCGCTGGATGATTTCCTGCGGCTGACCTTTGAGCAGTTCCATCGCCGTCTGAGAGTCCAGCATCGTCAGCAGCAGCGTTGCTTTTTGCATCCCCGCCAGCGCCATTTAGCGTTCCTCCGCCAGCCAGGTGGCGAACAATTGTCTGACCTGATCGGGGTTTTCACGCAGTTGAGCGGCGATCTGATGCCGCATCGCCGCGACGGCCTCATCCTCGCTGCTGCCCGGCGGCAGCATTGCCGAAAGCCCTGCGCCCAACTGTTTTGCGCCGCCCGCGGCGGCCGATGCGTCGGCGGCTTTGCGTCCGGCGCGGGTAACGATTTTCAAAGCCAGCAGCGCACAGACAGCCATAATGCCCATCGACGACTGCCGCGCGATCTCAATATACCGCTCCAGCGATTCATACCCGAAGCCCGCCTGCATATCGGCAATCGGCATCGGCCTGCTGAAGGCCACATGCTTGACCGTCAGATGCTCGTCTTTGATCAGTTCCGGCCCGACCGCGGTCTTAACGATCCGCATGACATCCTGCTCGGTCATCAGCAGCTCCGGCTGCGGCGCTGCGGCGCCTTCGGTCTTTTCTTCGGCAGGCAGCGTCGGCTTGCTCAGATCGGCAATGACCGATACCGACCAGCCGCTGACCCGTCCCGGTGCGGTGGTGCGGGTGGTGCGGGTTTCCGGAAGCATATATTTGCTGGTGGTGCTGCCGGTCTTTTCGGTGCTGCCCGGCGGCGCGGCGGCCTGACCCTCTTCGGCGGGGGCAGACGCTTCCTGCTGAACCGTCGAGGATTCGTCGATGGTTTCTTCGATCGGAATCCCTTTTTCGTAGGTCGTGCTGACGACGGTTTCCTGTGTCATATCCACCATCGCGTTGGCAATGACCGTCGCCCGTCCTGTTCCCAGCACGGTCTCCAGCGAGCGCGTCAGCCGCTCGGTCATTTCGATTTCCACCGCCGCTTTGTAATCCTTATAGCTGTTGGCTCCGCCGGTCAGCGGGTCGTTGTTGTTGCGATTGGTCAGCATCGCGCCCTGGCTGTCGGTGATCGTAACCTGTTCGGGGTTAAGCCCTTCGATCGCGCCGGCAACCAGATTGGCGATGGCGGCAATGGTCGTCGGGCTTAGCTTCCAGCCAGGCCTGAGCCGCACCATCACTGAGGCGCTGGCTTTTTCGCCGTTGGCGGTGAACATCGTCTGCTCCGGGCGGACAATATGCACGCGGGCAAAATCGACGCCTTCAAAGACCTCTATCGTCTTGGCAAGTTCGCCCTGGATCGCCCTGTTGTAGTTCATCTTCTGCACCAGGGGGCTGACGCCGATCTTTTCGTTGTCAAAAATCTCATAGCCCGGCTCGCCTGTCTTTGGTGTTAGACCCTCTCGCGCCAGTCCTGCCCGCAATGTATAAATCTGGTCGGCTGGCACAAAGACGCTCCGCCCCCCGTTGCGGATTTCATAGGGAATGTTCTTTTCGCCGATCTTTTCGGCGATGCGCGAACATTCGTCAATATCCAGATTGCCGAACAGCATCCGCATTTCCGGCCGTGTCGCCCAGTGTGTCAGCAGTGCGCCGGTGATCACGCACGCCAGCACGATCGCCGCCAGCAGCGCCCGCTGCACCAGCCCGATCTTTTGCCAGACCGCATTGATTTGCCCGAACATTCCCATCGTTGTTTATCAGAGGCAGAAGACAGAGAACAGAATTCAAAATCTTTTTCCAGCTTCTGTCTTCTGACTCCTGACTTCTGGCTTCTCTTATATCTGTGTTCGCATGGTTTCTTTGTATGCCTCGACCAGTTTATTCCGCACGCCCACCAGCATCTTAAAGCTCATATCCGCTTTGGCCATGGTCGAGATGACCGTGTTGACATCCTGCTCTTTGCCGCTGAGCAGATCGACGATCGAGACATTGGCCTCCTGCTGGGTCTGATTGACGCCGGCAAGCGATTTTTCGATCGCCTTCATAAAATCGCCCTGCGGCGCAGCTTCTTTATCCGCACGAGGAACATACGCGCTGTTGACGCCGCCGGTGTTATTGATGTTGGGGTTAAATTGCACGTTCATAGCGATATCCTTATCTCAACAGTTCCAAACTGGAATCCACCATACGCTGATAGCGCTTCAATACCGCCGCATTGGCCTGATAGGTGCGGCTGGCAACATTCAAATTGACCATTTCCGTCGGCCAATCCACATTCGGCATCGCCACATAACCGTCCTCGTCCGCCGCCGGATGGCCGGGGTTGAGAACGCGCTGAAAATCGCTCATATCTTTGATGACGCCGTCCACCTCGACGGTGCCGCCGTCTTTACCGGTCTTGAATTCCGGGATCAGCCGACGGTAGGGCTGACCGTTGCCGGCATCGGTGGTCTGGATGTTGGCGATATTCGAGCCGACCACTTCCATCTGCCGGTTCGACGCCCGCATTCCCGATACCGCAATTTCAATCGGACCAAAGGTCCCCGACTCAACCCGCATCTTAATACTCCTTTATCCACTCAAAATGAAACACGTTCAGCCCAAAGGGCTGTCCGCCATTTTACATTTTTAATTTTGAGTTTTTACTTTTCATTGCACCCGTAACGCCGCGTCCATCATCTGATACCGTTTTTTCAGCAGCATGGTGTAGGCCTTGTGCCGAATCCCGTTTTTGACCATCTCGCCAACCTCCGAATCCAGCGACACATCACTGCCGTGTTCGTTGATGGGCGTGGTTTGGGGCGTATAGAATGTCGGTTCGATAGCCGACGGCTCCAGCGGCTTATGCGCATCGATAGCCTTGGCCAGCAACTCCTCAAACTTCACATCCGTGCGGCGATATCCATTGGTCTGGATATTGGCCACATTGCCGGCGATGGCCTGCTGACGCAGCCCTTCGACCTTCATTCCCGTTTCCAGCAATCCATTGATTAAGCTGTCTTTGACCGTCATTGTCAGCACTCCAAATAAACACTATCTCGCGGCATAGAAATGAGCAATATCTGTGCCAAGTCCAAAAATATACCGGACATAGAACAAAAGTCGGGTTTTTGCTGCTGATAACTCCGATTTCTGTCTGGATTTGCCTTTTTTCTCCCGGACAGGCCGTCCGAATTCTGAACACCGTTACCGGCGTTGTTTTATACCTTGCCAACCTGCTTAGTGCGGGGTAAACTGACGGCTTTAATAACAGTTAATCTGCGACACATTATATCGACAATGAAACGAACCAACAAAGACAACGAAGAAGAATTGGTCAGCATGAGCTTGGGCGACCACTTGGATGAGCTGCGGGCGCGGCTGATGCTGGCGCTGGCGGGTCTGGCAGTGGCGCTTGGCATCTCATTGGCAGTTGGTAAGTGGTTTCTGGGATTCATCTTATCGCCATACCAGGCCGCAATGAAAGACCTGGATATTCAGGTCAATTTACAAGCCATTGATGTAGCCGAACCGTTTATGGTGTATATGAAGGCCTCAATCGTGCTGGCCGCGATGATCAGTTCGCCGTGGCTGTTTTATCAGTTGTGGGCGTTTGTGGCCGCAGGGCTGTATAAGCACGAGCGGCGGTTTGTCAAAGCGGTCGCCCCGGCCAGTGCGGCGCTGTTTGTTGTCGGCGTACTGTTTTTTCTGATGTTCATTGCCCCGCTGGTCTTTCGTTTTTTTGTGCAGTTTAACCCCGGCATCGACTTTTTGGTCTATCAGCCGCAAATTTCCAAAACCGTCAGCTTTATTTTGATGCTGGCACTGGTATTCGGGCTGGCGTTTCAAACGCCGATCGCCATTATCTTTGCCGAGCGGATGGGGCTGGTTACAGTTAAAATGCTCAGCGACGTGCGAAAATATGTCTTTTTGGCGGTTTTTATCATTGCCGCGATCGCCACTCCGCCCGATGTGGTCTCACAGTTCTCTTTGGCGATCCCGCTGTACATTCTCTACGAAAGCGGTATATTCATTTGCCGCCTTCGCCGTAAAAAACAAGTCGCCGAAAATACCATGTAACTCAGTGTAACATAAGTCGTCACTGTTTTCAAGGGCAGGATGCCGCTATGGAACCATTGCAAATTGCACAACAGCAGATTGCGCGTGCCTGTGCTGAGATTGGCCGGCCGATACAGATTATGGAAGTCTGCGGCACGCACACAGTCGCCCTGTTTCGCCACGGCATCCGGTCGCTTTTGCCGGCGTCGGTCAAACTGCTCTCCGGCCCGGGCTGTCCGGTGTGTGTGACGGATCAGGGGCTGATCGATATTACGATTGAGCTGGCACAGCGGGACAATTGCCTGATCGCCACCTACGGCGATATGATTCGCGTACCGGGGATGGATGGCTCGCTGGAAACGCGGCATCACGGCAACGTCAAGGTGGTGTTCAGTTCCGACCACGCCCTGACGCTGGCGCGAAAGCACCCGCACAAGACCGTGGTGTTCGTGGCGGTGGGGTTTGAGACGACCACGCCGCCGACGGCGGTGGCGATCCAACAGGCACAGGCCGAGGGGCTGGGCAACTTTTGCGTCTTGTGCGGCCATAAGATCGTCGTGCCGGCGATGGCGGCGCTGCTGAGCAGCCGCAACGACAAGATCGACGCCTTCCTCTGTCCCGGCCATGTCAGCATCATCATCGGCTCGGAGGCCTACCGGCCCATCGTCGAGCGGTTCGGCCGGCCGTGTGTGGTGGCGGGCTTTGAGGCGGGGCAGATTCTGGACGGCATCGCCCGCATCTGCACCCAACTGGCCGACAAAAAGCCGCAGGTGGACTCGGTCTATCAGGCCGCGGTCACACCTGCCGGCAACGCGGTGGCCTTGAAGCTAATGGGGACATTTTTTGAAACGTGGGACGGCCCGTGGCGCGGGCTGGGCGTCATCCCCGGCGCATCGCTGCGGCTCAAGAAAGAATACGAACGCTTCGACGCCCTCAAGCGGTTCGGGTATAATGAAATCCCGACGCGGGAACCGGCCGGCTGTCAGTGCGGCAGGGTCTTGAGCGGGCTGCTGGAGCCGCCGCAGTGCGGCCTGTTCGGCAAGACCTGTACGCCCGATACGCCCATCGGCCCGTGTATGGTCAGCAGCGAAGGCGCGTGTGCGGCCTGGTACAAATATGGCAATCAAGGAAATGGGTAAAAGGGAAAAATGAAGTGGAATGACTTTTACCATGAAGTCCATGAAGAGCATGAAGTTTTTTAAGCTAAGTATGCAAAAATGTAGGGACGTAAAACATCCATACATTTGACATTGAATATGGGAATGGTGGGCGGGGCCCACCCGAACTTTTTATTCGACCGTTACGCTTTTGGCCAGGTTGCGGGGCTTGTCCACATCGTGGCCGCGCAGCACGGCTGCGTGGTAAGCCAGGATTTGCAGCGGCACGACGGTCAGCATCGGCTGGAAGTAATCGCAAGTGTCCGGCACATAGATAATGTGGTCGGCATACGGGCGAATGTGGTCGTCGCCTTCGGTGGCTACGACAATCGTGCGGCCGCCGCGGGCGCGGACTTCCTCGATATTGCCGATGATCTTGTCGTATTGCGAGCATTTTGTCGCAATAAACACCGCGGGCATTCCGTCGGTGATCAGGGCGATGGGGCCGTGTTTCATTTCCGCCGCCGGCAGACCTTCGGCGTGGATGTAGCTGATTTCTTTGAGTTTGAGCGCGCCTTCCAATGCGACCGGATAGTTAAAGCCGCGTCCGAGGAAAAGCCAGTTTTCCTTGTCGATGTTGGCCGCGGCGATGTCGCGGATAATGTCGGATTGCGAGAGGATGCGTTTGATCTTGCCGGGGATAGCGACCAATTCTTTGAGCAGGTTCTCGGCCACATCGTTGCTCAGATGTCGCCGCCGTCCCAGTTCGATCGCCAGCATCGACAGCACCGCCACCTGTGCGGTAAACGCCTTGGTGCTGGCGACGCCGATCTCCGGCCCGACGCGCAGATACACGCCCGCATCGGTCATACGGGCGATGGTCGAGCCGACGACGTTGACTGCGCCCAGTACGATAGCGCCACGTTCTTTGGCCTGTTCGACCGCGGCCAGTGTGTCGGCGGTCTCGCCGGACTGGCTGATGGCGATGACGATCGTGCCTTCTTCCAAGATCGGGTTGCGGTAGCGGAATTCGCTGGCGTATTCGACTTCCGCCGGAATCCGCGCCAATTGCTCAAACAAAAACTCGCCCACCAGCCCGGCGTGCCAGGCCGTGCCGCAGGCGGTCATGATAATGCGTTTGGTGCGTGCCAGTTCGCGCAGCCGCGCCTGGATGCCGCCGAGAATCACGCGGCCGTTTTTCAGATCGATGCGGCCGCCCAGACACGTTTCCAGCGAGGCGGGCTGCTCGGCGATTTCCTTCTGCATATAATGCGTAAAGCCCTCCAGCTCGATCTGATCCAGCGATATTTCGATCTCTTTGAGCTCGGCCTGCACATCCTGATTGCTGATGGTTTTGGTGGAAAAGCCCTCGTTGCAGACCGTAACCATCTCTCCGTCGGACAGATACACGGCCTGACTGGTATGTTCGATGATGGCTGCGGCGTCCGAGGCGATGATGAATTCATTTTTGCCGACGCCCAAGATCAGCGGGCTGCCTTTTTTGACGCCGATGAGCGTATTGGGGCAGTCAATACACATAATCGCAAGGCCGTAAGTGCCGTGAATCTCGTTGAGCGCTTGCTGAACGGCCCATTCAAAGCGGTTGCAGCCGGAAGGACAGTCCTGCCCGCTGCGGGAGCGGTTTTTCTCATAAAAATAACCGATCAAGTTGGCGGCCACTTCGGTGTCGGTTTGGCTCTTGAAGGCGCAGCCCTCTTTGATGAGCCACTTTTTCAGCGTGGCGTAGTTCTCGATGATGCCGTTATGCACCAGCACGATCTTGCCGGTGTAGTCGATGTGCGGGTGGGCGTTGACGGTGTTGGGCTGGCCGTGTGTGGCCCAGCGGGTATGCCCGATGCCCAGTACGGCCTCCGGGGCGACCGATGGCAGAATCTCCTCCAGATTAGAGATACGCCCTGTCATCTTATAGCACTCAAATGCCTGGTTGTGCAGCAGGGCTATGCCGGCCGAGTCATAGCCGCGATATTCAAGACGTTTGAGGCCCTCAATTAAGATGGGCTGTGCCGCTTTCCGTCCAAAGTAAGCTACGATTCCACACATAATAAACCTTTTATTAATAATGAGTTAGATACTTAACGGCAATCTCCATGCTCTGGGTATTATCGTCAAAAATGCCCTTGCTGTAAAGGAAAAACACCCCGATTGACAAAAAGCTAATGGTTTGACAGCAACCGATTAATCGGATACAAGTAATTCTCTTCATTTTATTCGAACCATTTTAACGCAAAAATAGGAGAACCGATGGACAAGACCAAAACCCCATTGAGCCACATCTTTAATTACGCTATTGGAGAGGGGGCCAATTCATTGGTGATGAATGGTGTCGCCAATTTTGCGATGCTGTATTATGTCAAGATTTTGGGCCTGGATTCCAAGTATGCCGGCCTTGCGTTGGCCTGCACCTTGTTCTGGGACGCAATTACAGACCCGGTGATGGGACATTTGACCGATAACACCCGCAGCCGTTTTGGCCGGCGTCATCCTTATATCCTCATCGGCGGACTGCTGACATCGCTGGTTTTCTTTTTTCTGTGGTTTGTGCCGGAGGGGTTTACTTCGCCGCAGATGCTGTTTTGGTATTTGCTGGCGATCAATTTGCTGCTGCGTACGGCATCGACCGTGTTTATTGTGCCGTATGGGGCGCTGGGTTTTGAGATTTGCACCGACTACGAAGGCCGCTGCAAAGTGCAAAGCGTCAAAAACTTTATCAATCAGGT